>CAVDQR010000231.1:0-2000 GCA_963611065.1 Bacteroides ovatus | reverse complement strand
GATCAGGCGTTCTTGGTCGAAGGCTCGATCACGAAGCGGAAGTAGTTGCAATCGCTTCCGAAGACTTCGCTGGACGACAGCTGGTACGGCCTGCCGGTGGCGTCCTCCATGACCTTGCTGAAGAATCCTGCCGCATAGTATCCCAGCGCGGTGGCCGAAGCCTCCGTGTAGGACATGCTGTCCTTGATTATGATCGTCAGGGGCTTCAGGGAGAACACGCTGACGTCCCCGAAGTCCATCTTCTTGTAGTAGTCGCGGGCAGCGGCCACGGTCTCTTCGAAAGTCGCCCCGGTGAGGGAGCCTCCCAGGGCCATGGCGTGGATGGATCCGAGGACGGATGCCATCGGCTCGACCGACAGCCCCATGGCGTCGAAGCCGAGGAACAGGAAGCGCGCGAGTGCGTCCCTGAGCTTCAGGGGGTCGTCGGCCACTTTGGTCAGGACGTTCATGGCCAGGGTCATGGCCTCGTCGGACGGCGGCTTGGAGTGGGCCAGCATCACGGACACCAGGGAGTAGATCTTCCTCCTGCTGTCCGCAGGGTCGTCATGGGACGATATGAGGCACTCGGACACCATCTTGTCGAGATGCACCGACAGCGTCGACTGGGCCTTCCCGGTTATGCGGGAGAGATCGGTGAGCGACAGGTCCTGCTCCGACAGCTCGTGGAGTATCCTACGACGAACGTCGTTGGAGACCTGCACAAGGCCGTTTTTGGTATAATACAACTCGAAGTCGGTGAGTGGGCCGTCGTTCAATTCAATCGTTGTGTAATGGCCATCACGTTATTAAAACCAGCATGGTCTTTGTTCATCGAAATGTCACATCCAGCAATCGCTGGACAGGTTCCGGCATACGGCATATGACGATTCGAGCCTTTTCTCCGCCAGCTCATCCGCATTGCATCCCGGCACCCGATGGCGCCGATCGCTGAAGACCGGACGGTCCTCTGCAACCGGTTGCGACATGGTGTTGGGAAAAGGCAATTGGGTCCCGGCCTGACACCGCCCCTTTATAACGTGGTTCGACATGGACCGTCCATAGGTGAAAGAATGAAGGCCACCATCGACGGGGTTCAGAAGGATATCCGTGCTGTCTGGTTCGAGGACGGCAGGGTCATGATGATCGACCAGAGGAAGCTGCCGGCAGGCATCGTCATAGTCGGGTTCGACGACTACATGGACGTTGCCGAGGCCATCCGCAACATGACCACCAGGGGAGCCCCCTCCATCGGCGCCACGGCCGCATACGCCATGTGCATCGCCGCGCTGAAGGGCTGCGACCTCGAAAAGGCCGCCAAGGACATCAAAGCCGCCAGGCCCACCGCCTACGACCTGTTCTACGCCGTGGACCACATGTCCGCGAAGCTCGCAGCGGGCGAGGACCCCGTGAAGGCGGCCGACGGATACGCCCAGATGATGGTCGACAAGTGCACCGCCATCGGGCAGCACGGAGGCAAGCTGATCCGCGACGGCATGAAGCTCATGACCCACTGCAACGCAGGGGCCCTGGCGACGGTCGACGTCGGGACCGCTCTCGCCCCCATGAGGGACGCCCACTCCCGCGGAGTGGACTTCTTCGTGTACGTCTCCGAGACCCGTCCCAGGCTCCAGGGCATGCAGCTCAACCAGGAGGGCATCGACCACAGGATCATCCCCGACGGCGCATCCGCGTACTACATGAGCCAAGGCGTCGACATGATCATCACCGGCGCCGACAGGATCGCGTCCAACGGTGACTTCGCGAACAAGATCGGGACCTTCGACAAGGCCATCGTCGCCAAGCACTTCGGGATCCCGTTCTACGTCGCCGCCCCCGCGTCCACTTTCAACCTCGACATGGAGAGCGGGAAGGACATCGTCATCGAGCAGAGGTCCGAGGAGGAGGTCACCAAGATGAACGGGGCGCTCATCGCCCCCGCAGGGTCCCATGCGCTGAACCCCGCCTTCGACGTCACCCCCGCGGAGCTGGTCACCGGATTCATCACCGAGAAGGGCATACTG
>CAVDQR010000230.1:0-2004 GCA_963611065.1 Bacteroides ovatus | reverse complement strand
GCCGCCGCGATGGTCTCCTCCGTCTCCTGTATGGACGATTCCCTGAGCCTGTCGCTCATGGCCGCGATGTTCCAATCGCATATCGGCGCATGGACCTGGCAGACCAGGCCGTGCTCCTCCAGGATGCCGGCGATCCCTTGGGGATCGAGATACACCCTCTGATCCGCCTCCGAGAATATCTCCCAGAGGCGGAACGTCTCCGACACCAGCCCCGCCCATTCCGAAACGGGACGGCTGCTGAATCCGGTGCAGGAGACCCCGATCATATCTTCACTTCCTCCCCGTCGACGGTGACCGGCGACACGCGGTCGATCAATCCCATCAGATCATCGTCCTCGACGGTGACCTCTATGGCACCGAGAACGGGACGCTTGTCCGCGAAGGACACCTTCCCGACGGTGGCGACCTGCTTGTTCAGCATCATCCTGGTGCGGTCACCGCGGACCCCCGCGATGAGGGTGGCGCGCGTGGCATCCAGTATCTTCTGCCTGCGGATCAGCTGGGAGAATCTGTCGAGTCCGGGCGCGGATCCCCTGAATCCGCCCTCGTCCTGCTCCAGCTCCGCATCGGGGAATATGGAGAGTATGGCGGCGCGGACCTTCTCCGGGTCCTCGCTCGGGTTCACCGGGCATGAGATGCCGATATGGGTCATGAGTGTCGGGACCGCGTGCGCGTATTTAAGGGGGAAGACGGGAACATAAAGGCTAAACCGACGGTCGCCATCGGGACCTCCATGAGGGAGGAGATACTGTCCGCGGCCGCGAAGCGCAAGTTGTTCTTCACGCCGGACGCCATGGAGATGATCCTGTCCAACGATCATCCCATGGAGTTCACGAACACGGTCTTCGCCCACCTCTCGGACAACATGATGTTCGTCAGCAAGAAGGACATCATGGACTGCATCGCCGGGGACAAGATACTCTTCGAATCCCCCCGCGAGATCGTCCCCCACAACAAGTTCACCCCGGACATCCATGTGATGAAAGGTACGGACATCACCGGCGAGTCCACCTGCGAAGGCAAGATCAACGACTTCGCCCAGTACTTCAAATCCCGCTTCTACACCCTCAAGCGCCTCATCGAGAAGCGCAACGACTTCGGGAAGGCGATGGACATCGCCCGCGCCAAGACCCTGGACAGGGACGTCAAGGTCGTCGGGATCATCTACGAGAAGAGCACCACGAAGAACGGCCACACGATGCTGACCATCGAGGACGACTCGGACACGATCAAGGTGTTCATCTCCAAGGACTCCCCCCTGTCGTCGGAGACCTTCGTCAACGACGAGGTCATCGGCCTCCAGGGGAAGCCGAACCGCGAGAGGACCATGCTGATCCCCGACAAGATCTACCGCCCGGACATCCCGAAGAACAACCACTGGGAGCCTTCGGACACGCCGTCCAAGGTCGCCTTCCTATCGGATGTCCATGTGGGGAGCTGCACCTTCCTCGAGAAGGACTGGGAGAAGATGGTCGCCTGGCTGAGGGCCAACTCGGTCAAGGAGGACATCAACTATCTGATCTTCCCCGGGGACGTCGTCGACGGCATCGGGGTGTTCCCGGACCAGGACAAGGAGCTCAACATCAACGACATCGACGACCAGTACGCCAAGCTGGCCGAGTACCTCAAGGAGATCCCCGACCACATCAAGATGGTCGTCCATCCCGGGAACCACGATGCTGCGCGTCTGGCGGAACCCCAGCCGGCGCTGAACTCCAGGTTCACCAAGGGATTCGACTCCAACATCCTGATGGTCGGCAACCCGATCTACCTGGACATCGAAGGGAGGACGGTGCTGACGTACCACGGGAAGAGCATGGACGATTGGATCGCCGCCGTCCAGAACCTGACGTACGACAATCCGCTGAACGTCATGAGGCAGATGTGCGTCAGGAGGCACCTGGCGCCGATCTACGGTCAGAGGAACGCGTTGGCCCCCGAGAAGAAGGACTACATGGCCATGGAGTACGTGCCGGACATCTTCGTCTCCGGGCACGTGCACGG
>CAVDQR010000229.1:0-2018 GCA_963611065.1 Bacteroides ovatus | reverse complement strand
TCCTTGTCCAGGTAGGTGTTGTCGACGGTGTTGATGAAGAACTGGCTGCCTCCGGTGTTGGGCCTTCCGGTGTTGGCCATGGCCATGGTCCCCCTCTTGTTGGAGTGGCCTTTGCCGAACTCGTCCTGGATGTTGTATCCGGGTCCGCCCATTCCGGTTCCTGTGGGGTCTCCGCCCTGGATCATGAATCCGTCGATGACCCTGTGGAAGATGACTCCGTTGTAGAATCCCTCTTTGCACAGCTTCACGAAGTTGCCGGTGGTGATCGGCATGTCGTCGTGCATCTCGATCTTGATGTCTCCCATTGTCGTGTGGAGGATGACTTCTGTCATGATGCTCTGGATGCCATCATTCCAGATAACCCTTGACATCGTCTCGTTCGGGAGCCCCGTCGGAAGGCCTCATGCTCTTGGGCAGGGGTATGAACGCGCCTATGCAGGCCGCGACGGCCAGCACGACGACGCTGTGGAACGGGAAGCACAGGAACAGCAGCAGGACGGCCATCAGGGGCTTCCTCATCACTCCGCCCATGACGGCGGCTGTGGTCGCGCACACGCCGAAGATAGGATCTATATCGAACAGCACGGACAGCCCGTATCCCATGGAGATCCCCGAGAATATCACGGGGAAGAAGTGCCCTCCGCGCCATCCCATGTTCACGCACATGGCCGTGACGGCGATCTTGGCGATCCCTGTGGCTATCAGGACGGCGGCGGACATGGTCATCCACGTCTCGTTCAGCTCCTCGGCCTGGACCTCGCCGGCGAACATCGTGAAGGGGAGGACCATCCCGAAGCCTCCGAGGATCGCTCCGGCGATGACCGCTTTCGTCACGGGGCGGTCCGTGAAGAATCCTGACAGGCGCTCGAAAGCCTTGTCCAGGACGCAGAACATCCATCCCGCGAGTCCGCCTATGATGGCCATGGGCATGAGCCAGAGGAACTCGTCCGCTCCGTATCCTATGTCCGTGTATCTGGGGAGCGAGAGGCCGCCGCCGAACAATCTCGAAAGCATGAGGAACGCCAGCAGCGCCCCGGCGATCGCCAGGATGTAGACGACGGCCTTCATCAGCTTCGTTATCTCGGGGGCCTCGCTCTCCTTGTGCTTCCTGCCGCCGGTCATCGCTCCCGCGAATCCGTAGAGAGGAGCGGTGAATATGGCGGACAGCGCAGCGTACATCCCGACCTTGCTGAGCTCCCTGAAATCGTTGCCGAACCGCTTGAGACGGTCGCCGACCCAGGTGCATATCGCTGCGATCGCTCCTGTCAGTCCGGCCTCCGGACCGATGGACCCTCCGAAGAACAGCGGGAGCAGGGCTCCGACGGACATCGGCCCCAGGTCCTTGTAGTCGTAGCGGCCGTCCTCCTTCACCTTGGCCATCACCGTGGGAAGGTCCTCGGGATACTGGCCGTAGCGCCTGGCGAACAGGCCCAGGACGATCCCGCCGATGATACAGACGATCAGCGGGTAGAAGCTTCCGAGATAGGTCGGGACGCGGTCCCAGATGGCCGTTATCCCGAGGTTCATGATGAACAGGAGCAGCCAGACGAACGCACCGGCCACAGCGCCGGTGATCAGCACGGACATCCCGAACACGATGCGGTTCGCAGCCCTCACTGAGTTCATCCGGATCCTCCTTCGAAGGTCATTGGACTCAGTATCTTCTGTCGGCTTATCTAGATTGCCGAAACGGCCTCGGATTCAATTCATACTATTCCGATAGGAAAACTATATTAATAACACCCGACATGCGATATGCAAGAGAAAGTGAGCCTATGAGCAACCAAAACATACCCAAAGGGCCCGCGAACAAAGCGGGCCAGAGATTCGAGACCCTCCAGCTCCATGTGGGGCAGGAGACGCCCGACCCGGCGACGGACTCCAGGGCCGTTCCGATCTACCTCACCACATCCTACGTCTTCAAGGACTCACAGCAGGCCGCCGACAGGTTCGGGCTCAAGGACGCGGGGAACATCTACGGGCGCCTCACCAACACCACCCAGGACGTCTTCGAGAGG
>CAVDQR010000228.1:0-2027 GCA_963611065.1 Bacteroides ovatus | reverse complement strand
GTCCAACACCGACCTGGCTTATCTGGGGGTGGTCGGCGCAGTGGGGGACTTCCAGGATTCCAACCATCAGAGATTGGTGGGACTCAACAGGACCGTCCTCGGGGACGCCGTCGCCGCCGGCGACGTCGTGGCCGAGGAGGACCTGCGCTATTTCGGGAGATACACGCGCCCGATCAACCAATACCTGCAGTACGCCACCGACCCATCCATACCCGGGGTGAGCGACGACCCGAAGGGATGCTTCGACCTCCTGGATTCCCTGGGGATACCGGCGAAGAAAGGGGATAGATGGCGCTGCTGGTGCGACCTGACCCCCGAGGAGCACGACAGGGCCGTGGAGAGGATCGAGGAGGCCCTCGGCCCGGATGCCGGGAAGGCCGTGGGGGAGATGTACCGCATAACCCGCTACGGTCCGGGCACCGGTCTGGGGGATGCGAAGGAGTTCGCCACGATCCTGAACTCCTGCGGACGCTACGACGACGCCCCGACCGGGCTGAGGGTCTGCCGCGGGGACGTGGACGCCCTGAAGGCGGCCGAGGACAACCGCGCCGAGCACAGGAAGCACATCTCCGCCGCGCTGAACTACATCCGCGAGAACCATCTCCTCCGCGAGAGGCGGTTCATCCAATGGTTCGATGCGGGATCCGACATACGCGAGACGGTGGTCGGGATCGTGGCGGGGATGATGCTCTCGTCCGCCGACTGCAAGCGCAACGTCCCGATCATAGCGTTCGCCGATTCGGAGGACGGGGTGAAGGTGTCCGCCAGGGCCAACAGGGACCTGGTCGACAGGGGATTGGACCTGTCCTCCGTGATGAAGACGGCCTCGGAGCTCGTCGGAGGGTTCGGAGGGGGGCACACCGTCGCCGCCGGGGCGACGATCCCCGCGGATCAGAAGGAGAGGTTCCTCGAAATCGTCGAGGACCTGATTTCCTCTCAGATCGAGTGATTCAGGTTCTTCCTAAAACGCATAATATCCGATTATGGTCATATATTGCCGCCATACACCGATACGATCGCATGCTGGCTCTCGGAGTTGGATGGATTAGGAAATCCTACAGAGAATCATCGATTTTTCGCCTCGCCTAACTCGTTTTCGCCAGATTTTATATAGGGTACCCAGAATCGCCGTACCAGAGGTAACACACATGGCAGTTACAATCAATGGATCCGACTGCGTCGCCTGCGGCGCATGCGCAGACGTCTGCCCCGAGGGCGCCCTGACCGTCGAGGACATCGCGGTCGTCGACGCCTCGAAGTGCGTTGACTGCGGCGCTTGCATCGACGAGTGCCCCGCCAGCTGCATCTCCGAGTGATCGGAGCCTTCGCAAGAAGGACCAAACCCCTTCCCTTCTTCTCCATAATCTTATCCTCAAGGGATTTCTATGTGTCTAAATAATTTTAGAAATGCCTAAAATTTATATAATCCCAAAATGTAGGCGTGCCTGAAGGCGCTCTGCGCCAAGGTGATAAAATGGACAGAACCGATGCAATCAACGTCGCTTTCCTCGGCGCCGTCATCGTCATCCTCGTTGCCTCGTTCATCTACGTGAACGTGTTCTGGGAGGAGCCCGCGGAGGATGAGGGGGAGTCCGAAGAGAAGACCGAATCCTGCTTCGACATCCCCGCAGACGTCGACTCCGCCGACGAGACCGTCGTCACGATCAGCGCGTCCCCGACGTACGTGTCAGCAACGTGTTGACGAGAAACGGCCCCCGGGCCAACTTCCCTTCCCAAACACCCGTTAACTTTCATTCTGGATAATACCTCATTTAAGTACTCGACCGTCGGTCCATCCGACATGTCGGAAATCCTCGAGAAGAACAAGGAATACGCGACCGTCCTGAAAGACGTCCTCAAACTCAGGGGAGAGCCCGTCGCGGTCAAGCTGGTCAGGAAGGGCGAGGAGTTCCCCGATGGATACGAGGAACCGGTGAGCCAGCTCAGCCATTGCCAGGCCATCTTCAGGGCCAAGGAGGGGGAATCGTTCAAACTCCCCCTGGCCTGCGAGAACTGCATGGTCGGCG
>CAVDQR010000227.1:0-2053 GCA_963611065.1 Bacteroides ovatus | reverse complement strand
CAACAGAATCATCAATCCAGACAATTACGCACGCGGAATGATAGGCGACGAGAGTGAATATGAAAAATATCGCTTCGCCATGGATATGTGTAAGGTATACCGGGAAGAACTGCTTCAAGGTGGCAAGTCGTTCGGTTTTGAGACGGTGGCATCTCGGGAAGATAAACTTCAGTTTGCGAAGAAAGCCAAGTCGTTGGGATACTACATAATGTTGCTATTCGTAACCGCGGGCAGTCCGGAGCAGTGCTGTAACAAGATAGCTCAAAGAGTTGCAGCAGGGGGGCACGATGTACCCCGGGACAAGGTATTTTCGAGATATGAGCGTACAATGGCCTTTCTTCCAGAGTACATCGAGCTCGCCGATCATGCTGAAGTATTCGACAACAGTGGCGACCCAAATCTTCGGGTTTGTGTGGCTACAGATCAGGACAGCTGAATCCTCCCAGCTTCGGGCTCCTTCAGCCCGAACAGCGCGAATATCTCCCTCACGGTCTTCGACGGAGGCGTCAGGCGCTCGTAGCCGGGACTGACGATGACCATCAGCGTCCCGAGCGTCCTCATCAGCCCGCTCACGGTCAGGCCGCACACGTTGTCCTTCCTCCTCTTGCTGGACAGGATCTCCTTCTCGTGGTCCCTCAGAGCGTTCTGGATGCGTATCCTCATGATCAGGGCGATCATCTTGATGAAGAACCTTGCACGCGCCCGGTCCGGATCGCCCGTCCTGGTGCGGTCCCCGTCAGCGTCGGTCTTGTAGACGTCGAACGCCTTCTCCACCCAGTCCCTCGTGTCGTATGAGGACATCATCGTCTCCCAGTCCGTGCCCTCGGAGGCGAACATGATGAACATGCCCGCCCTGTTCGAATCGTAGGAGAACGAGTTCTGCAGCCTCTGGATGTGCATGATCCCGTTCTCGTCCACGCTCCATTCCAGATGGGAGCGGACGAACGGTGGGAGCTTGGCGAACTCCTTCGCCGGATCCTTCCTGACGGTCCCCTCCAGCTCCAGTTCGGCCCTCTCGATGGCCGACATCAGGCTGTCCATGTCGTCGGCGGCCTTCCTCGGATCCATGACCACGAAGGCCCTGATCTTCCTGCAGCCGTCGAAGAGGATGTTCTCAGCCTCCGCATCCTTCTCCGAGGGGTCCAGCCTGGTGACGTACCGGTGGCCGTTCTCGAGGTCGGCGACGCCGACCTCGAATTCGGCCACCCTGTACGTCCTTCCCTCGTGCCTGCGGATGCAGTCCGAGTCCTTCATGACCTTCTTCGCCTTGGTCAGGAGCTTCTTGATCGGCATCTCGCGGATGTTGGACGGTATGGTGAAGGGGATCCCGCGGTCCAGCAGCGAGGCGATGTTGTCCGCGTTCTCGAATCCGCGGTCCGCGACCATCCTTCCCGCGATTCCGAGCGACTCCATCCATTCGACGGCGCTCTTCAGCGTGGCCACGTCGGCTATCGAACCGGGCAGCATCTGGAACGCTATGGGTGTGCCCTCGCCGTCGGTCACCAGGAGGATCTCGATCTGCTTCAGGTCCTCGCCGTCGCGGTTGTAGCCCCACTCGGCGAAACCGCCCAGCTCGGAGTACGTGGAGTTCGACGTGATGTCCAATGCGACAGTCCCGTCGTCATCCATCCTGGATGCGCGGCGGGTGAAGAACAGGTCCATGGCGGACAGCCTGGCCCCCAGGTCCTTCGTCATGTCTGACAGCACCGGCGGCGATAGATTGCCCCGGAGCTTCAGATAATCCTTCAGTCCGTTCTCGTCCACCGTGAAATGGACGTCGTCGAAAGGCGTCGGATCGATGGCCACGGCCATCGCCGTCGCCATGACCTTCTCCGCGATATCCGGGAAGCATTCGCGGAGGTCGTCCATGATGCCGAGATCGGCCTGTATCTTGTCGAGAACGGTCACGCATCCGTACTTCCGGACGTGCTCCTCGTCCGGGAGCTGCTTGGGTTCTTTAGGAATTATCTCCCCGGTCTTCGGATCGACCTTGCCGAGATACGTCTTCTTGCTGACGGGATTCTTCTTTCCCTCGACCCGTCTGGATACGCTC
>CAVDQR010000226.1:0-2065 GCA_963611065.1 Bacteroides ovatus | reverse complement strand
CCAAATTCTTCGAGAACGAGTTGGAGGGCAGGAGAATATGGCCGGATATGTGACCGATGCGCCGGATACGCTGAAACTCAAGGTGTTCTGCATCGAGAATTACCGCATGAAGCACGGGCTCACCGCCCCGGAGACGATGAGACTGTTCGAGAGATACGGTGTTCTGGACTATCTCGAGGAACCTGCACTCCAATGGCAGTCCGTGGAGAACACCGTCCTCGATGTCGAGGAATTCATAGAAGTCCGCTCCTGAACGGCCTTCCGAAGTCGGATAAACGCGGAGAGAGGTACATCAATACGGTTCCTCTCGCATCATATAAATCGGGGACCGCCCGGATCGGACGGCCCCCTCCCCGACTCAGTTGTCGAGGGAAGAGGAGGGCAGGGTGCCCTCGATGAACTGCTCGTATCCGTACAGGTCGAGCATGCCGTGGCCGGACAGGCAGAAGACGATGGTCTTCTCCTCGCCCTTGGCCTTGCACTCCAGGGCCTTGTCGATGGCGGCCCTGACGGCGTGGCACGACTCGGGTGCGGGGACGATGCCTTCGGTCTGGGCGAAGATGCGCCCCGCTTCGAACGTATCGGGCTGGTCGTAGGCGACCGCGGTGCACAGCTTCTCGTCGTACGCGGCGGAGACCAGCGGGGACATGCCGTGGTACCTGAGACCGCCGGCGTGGATGCTCTTGGGGACGAACTCGCTTCCGAGGGTGTACATCATCAGGAGCGGGGTCATCCCGCCGGTGTCGCCGTAGTCGTACCTGAACTCTCCCTCGGTGAGCGAGGGGGCGGCCTTGGGCTCCACGGCGATGATCTCCGTCTCGGACTTGCCCTTGATCTTCTCCCCGATCATCGGGAAGGTGAATCCGGCGAAGTTCGATCCGCCTCCGACGCATGCGATCATGTAGTCGGGGACGATCTCGGCCTGCTTCATCTGCTCCATCGTCTCCAGTCCGATGACGGTCTGGTGGAGCATGACGTGGTTCAGCACGCTCCCGAGGGCGTAGCAGGTGTTCGGGTCGTTGACCGCGAGCTCGCACGCCTCGGTGATTGCGATTCCTAGCGATCCGGAGGTCCCGGGGTGCTCCTTGTTCATCTTCTTGCCGAACTCGGTGAACTCGGACGGGGATGCGTAGACCTCGGCTCCGTACAGGTGCATCAGGGTCTTTCTGAACGGCTTCTGCTCGTAGCTGCCGCGGACCATGAAGACGGTGGTCTTGATGTCGAAGAGGTTCGACACCATGGACAGGGCGGTTCCCCACTGCCCGGCACCGGTCTCGGTGGTCAGGGTGTGGATTCCGGACTCGGCGTTGTAGTACGCCTGTGCCAGGGCGGTGTTCCCCTTGTGGCTGCCGAGGGGGCTCATGTCCTCCCTCTTGAAGTAGATCTTCGCGGGGGTCTTGAGGTACTTCTCCAGGCGGTACGCCCTCTGGAGGGGGGCGGGCCTGTTGAGGTAGATCAGGTTGTCCCTGACCTCCTCGGGGATGTCGATGTACCTCTCCATGGAGCCCTCCTGCTCGATGATCGGCTTGCAGAAGATCGGGGCGAAGTCCTCGGGCTTGGCCGGCTTCTGGGTGACCGGGTTGAGGGGAGGCTTGATGGGATTGGGGAGATCCGCGGCGAGGTTGTACCACCTCTTCGGGATCTGTTCGGGATCCAATGTGATGCGTGCGTCCTTGGGTATTGCCATGGATCTGTCCATCGGTTCGGAGTATATGTACATATTGGTAGAATGATGTACGTTAATGTTCATTCATACCCTGAATGTGCGGAGAAAACCATCCATTTTCATCAACATATTCTGAAAAATATCATTTTAGAAAGCATATTCATTTATCTTCGATTGCATCATGATGCGCCCATGGACGAAGTGGAAGGAAGACCCGTCGTACTGGAAGCGCTGTCAGGTTCCCATAACTACAATCTGAACACGCCGACCAGCGACCGCGACTACAAGGTGTTCGTCGCCCCTTCCTTCGCAGACCTCTACAATGGCAGGATGATCCACAAGGAGTGGATCGGCTCCGAGAGAGACGTGCTCGTCCACGACGTGCGGAAGATCTCCGAG
>CAVDQR010000225.1:0-2072 GCA_963611065.1 Bacteroides ovatus | reverse complement strand
GGGCCACCACTTCTCGAACTCGTCCTTCCTCCTCGGATAGCCCAGATCGGCCCACGAAGCGACCCCGGAATCGAACCAGACGTCCAGCACATCCGGGATCCTGTGCATGGTCTTCCCGCACTTTGGACAGGTGAACGTGACCTTGTCGATCCACGGCCTGTGGGTGTCCATCCCTTCCGTGTATCCGGAGCCCTCCTTGAGCTCCTCGTACTGTCCGACGACCTTCCTCGCGCCGCACTCGCACTCCCAGACCGGCATGGGTATCCCCCAGTACCTCTGCCTGGAGATGCACCAGTCCCTGGCGCCCTCGACCCAGTTCCTCTCCCTGGTGGCCCCGGCCCAATCCGGGACCCACTTCACGCGGTCTATCTCGGAAAGCATCTGGTCCTTCACGTCCGGGACGGACATGAACCACTGCCTGGTGTTCCTGTAGATGATCGGGGACTTGCATCTCCAGCAGTGCCCGTACCTGTGCTTGATCTTGCTGACGTTGTACATCAGGCCCTTCTCGTCCAGGACCTTGATCACCTCGTCCGCGACGGTCTTGACCTTCTTGCCGACCATCGGGGGGAACTCGTCGGTGTACCTCCCGGCCTCGGACACGGGGCAGAACGGCTGGATGCCGTACCTCTTACCCGTCTCATAATCATCGGGACCGTGTCCCGGAGCCGTGTGGACCAGACCGGTGTTGTCCTTCTCGACGTAATCCGCAAGGAGCACCTTCCACGCCCACTCGCTCTTCGGCGCGGCTTCCAATTCGAACGGCGGGATGTACTCCAGACCCTCGAGCTGCTTGCCGGTCATGCGGTCGAGGATCTCGAACTTCTCGTAGCCGCCCTTCTGCATAACGTACTCGGCCTGCTCCTCGAGAATGATGACATCCTCGGTCCCCTTAGGACCGGACATCCTCACCTTCGCGTACCCGAAGTCCGGGTGCACGGCGACGGCCATGTTGGCCGCCAGGGTCCACGGGGTGGTCGTCCAG
The DNA here is from genome assembly GCA_963611065.1 of Bacteroides ovatus. GTDB lineage: Archaea > Thermoplasmatota > Thermoplasmata > Methanomassiliicoccales > Methanomethylophilaceae > Methanoprimaticola. The sequence continues at coordinate 1,087 of CAVDQR010000225.1, read as the reverse complement.
ATCAGGAGCGAAGCGCTCCCGTCCTTCAGCGGGAACCTGACCATCACGGACGGGTCGGTCTCGTCCCAATATTCGATCTCGGCCTCCGCCAGAGCGGTCTCGCACCTGGGGCACCAGGTGACGACCCTGCTCGAAGGCTTCAGCAATCCTTTCTCTTCAGCCTTCTGGATGGTCCACCATGCCGACTCCAGGTACTCCAGCTTGATCGTCTGGTACGGATTGTCCCAATCCATCCAGACCCCCAGCTGCTTGAACTGCTCGGTCATGTCCGCGTGGAGACCGAGAGCGAACTCCTTGCAGGTGGTGACGAACTTGTCTATCCCGAGCTCCTCGATGTCCTTCTTGGAGTGGACGCCGATCTGCTTCTCCACCTTGACCTCGATGGGCAGGCCGTGCATATCGAACCCGGGCTGGTCGCGGACATTGTACCCGCGCATCCTCCAGTACCTGATCAGGATGTCCTTCACGGTCTTGTTCATCGCCGTGCCGAGGTGGATGGCGCCGGTGGTGTACGGCGGGCCGTCCACGAAGTAGAAGGGCTCCCCGTTCGCGCGGAGCTCCTTCGTCTTCCTGTAGGCGTCGGTCTCTTTCCAAAATCCCTGGACATCCTTCTCGATGCCCTTCGCATCATAATTGGCGCGGATCTGCTTTATCATCGCATTCCCTCGAATCCGCGGGGTTTTTCTTCCCCCGGGGCGGTTTCGGAGGACCATCGCGGTATCTTTGATAATGGTATCGCGCGAGAGGGATGGTGGCATCCTCTCTCCGGCGGCCGTCGGCCGCCGGGTTCGGGGTATGTTCCGGAACCGCGTGTGGACCCAAAGTACCGGAGACAGCCCCGGATCGCCGGAGGGGGTCCGGTCGAGGGCCGGAGGCCCGAGACCCGGGCCTCCTCCGGCGGGGAGATCGCCGAGATCAGATTCCCGAAAGAGAGAAGCGACCCCCGCTGGTGGGAGGAACAGGGCACGGTCCTCCAACTGATCGCCCTGGCCCTCGGAGCAGTTCGACTCTACGTCGAACTGACGGAGTAAATCGTTTAACAAACTCCTTATGACCATCGTCACTGAAACGACAGTCAGTCGAGTTC
>CAVDQR010000224.1:1569-2079 GCA_963611065.1 Bacteroides ovatus | reverse complement strand
GTCATCGTCGTCCACGACCCTCATGCGGGTCTCCCTGTGGCATCTGATCTCCACAATGGCCGCCCCCAGTTCGCGGGTCATGTCCCAATAGCGGTCCTCGGCGGTCAGTGCGCGGAACCCGGTCCCGCGCCATCCGCCTTCGAAGGTCTTCACGCAGATGCCCGCCGAACCCTGCCCGAACCTGATGTTGATCCAGTCCTTGGTGCGGTTCGAGACGACGTATACAACAGAGCCCATCACGAACACGACCGCCCCTGCGATGGCAATGGCGATCGATACGCCGGCGGGATCGCCCGTGGACATGAGATCCCTCGGCACGGAGAACTCCGCGTCCGCCGCGATGTCCTGCGCGGCGCGTTCCTTCCCGACGGCCACTCCGTCGGTGTATCCCCTGTAGTATTCCGAGGACCAGGGCTGGTCCGGAGGGGTGTAATAGTAACCGTACGGGATGGTGTGCGTCACCTTCCCGGCTTTTATCGCATCGATGTACTCCAGAAGATAGGAATGCTC
>CAVDQR010000224.1:0-1559 GCA_963611065.1 Bacteroides ovatus | reverse complement strand
AGGCGGGTCTCCTGATGCATCCCGGCGCTGCCGCTCCTCTTCTGATCCGCCTCGAGGTCCACCAGGACGCGCTTGTTGGTCAGGGTCAGGACGCCCTGGGATTCCACCGAACCCGGCAGGGGGATGACGGCTCCCGCGAACAGCGCTACCCTGTCGACCGCCGTGAAAGGATACCTGCGGACTATCTCCTCGCCCTCGGCGAGGACTGTGTCGGAGCTCATTCGTCCTTCCAGTCGGAGATGCACGCGTCGCCCCTGTTCTGCAGATCCAGAACGAGCGCGCCGATCTCCTTGGACATCCTGACGAAGTCGGGGTTGGGGACCATGTAGAACGACAGCGAGTCCTCCTCGCGGGGGCTCAGTCCGGAGACGTGGATGCCTCCGTCCGAAGCGGTGGTGTTGACCCTCATGAGCATCATGGGCTTGACCACGAGGAGGGACGGGATGAAGATGGCGATTCCCATGGCGAGGAGCGCTATCCCCGGGACGAGGAACACGGTCTTGCCGGCAATCAGGGCCATGATCGTCACCACCAATCCGATGATCGCCATGGCGAACGGGAACGTGGAACGCCTCCTGTTCTCGGCCTGGATGAACTCCATGGCCGCGATCCTGTCGACGAACGCCTCCTGGGAGTGCATCGAGGGCATCTGGGTGCGGTCCGACGGCGTCTCCGACTCGGCGAAGTAGATCACGCGCTTGTTCGTCACTGTCACGGTGCAATCCGTCGTCGCCTGCCTGCGTCCGAGCCCGAACGCGTCCAGGGTGCTGTCGGATGATTTGAAATCCACCTTGGCGCAGTTGTATCTGCGTATGACCTGCTCGCCTTCGGATAGGAATATCGCCATGATATCACTCTGAGATGGTCAACCCGATTGTACCTTCCTTATTATACGCATCGCACGCGTATGCGCGAGGCGAGTTCGCCTATCTTGACCTGAGACTGCTCGCCGGATTCCATGTCGCGGAGGGTGGCCTCACCGTTCTCGAGGTCCCTGGCACCGACTATGACGGCGTATCTGGCACGTACCGTCGAGGCGGACTTCATCGCCTTGGCCATCTTGCGGTCCATTATGTCCTGGTCGACGGACAGGCCCTCGGCCCTCAGGGATGCGGCGATCCTCGCCGCCTCGATCCTGACATCGTCGGACGCGCACAGCACGTAGGCGTCGATGCCCTTCTGCTGGTAGACGGCGCCCTCCTTCTCAAGTGCCAGCAGGGCCCTGTCGAACCCGATGGCGAAGCCGGTGGAGAAGACCCTCTCCCCTCCGAACAGCTCCGACAGCGTGTACGATCCGCCTCCGCAGATCTGCTTCTCCGCTCCCAATGCGGGCGCTTCGGCCTCGAAGACCATGCCGGTGTAGTAGTCCAATCCCCTGACGACGCCGAGGTCGATCTCCAGATCGCGGACGCCCATGGCTTCCAGATAAGCCACGACCTGCCTGAGCCAGTCTCCCGCTTCCCCCGGGACCTTGGAGAGCACCTCGGTGCCCCCGACGGTCTCCGTCAGAGCGAACAGATCCTCCATGTCCTGCTCGGACACGCCCATGTCCGTCAGAA
>CAVDQR010000223.1:0-2081 GCA_963611065.1 Bacteroides ovatus | reverse complement strand
AACAAGGCGATAGCCCGGTGCTTCGCGCCGAGCAGTCGCCCTGTTCGCACGGGGCGGTTCGCTGGAGAGCGGGGCTTCGGGGACGCGGTTCAATGAGTCTCCAACGGCGCCCTATCGGGCGAAGCCGCCCTTCGGGCGGTTGACAGAAGATTGTCACGCTCCTCGCTCGATATGGAATCGAGCGCCAAGCCTTATTACGCATGCGCGTATCCGCGACCTGGTAACAGTCATGCCCGAGGATTTCAAGGTAACACCGTGGGAGGTCACCGGGGATATCGACTACGATCTGCTGATGAAGCAGTTCGGGACGACCCCCATCGACGATGCCCTCCTCGAGAGGATATCGAAGTACGGCCCGCTCCATCCGATGCTGAGGCGCGGGATCTTCTACACGCACAGGGACATGGCTTGGCTCCTGGACCAGCACGACAAAGGGAACACGTTCACCCTCTACACCGGAAGGGGACCGTCCGGCAACACCCACCTCGGCCACCTGATGCCGTGGATCTTCAACAAGTGGGTCCAGGACACCTTCGGATGCGACATGCTCTTCCAGATGACCGACGACGAGAAGTTCCTGTTCAAGGACCTGTCCCTGCAGGAGACGGGCAGGATGGCGTACGAGAACGCCCTGGACTTCGTCGCGCTGGGATTCGATCCGAAGAAGACCAAGATCATCGTGAACACGAAGAACGTGGGCAGGATGTACCCCATCGCTCTGGAGGTGGCCAAGAGGACCACATTCTCCACCGCCAAGGCGGTGTTCGGTTTCGACAATTCCACGAACATCGGGTCGATATTCTACACCACGATGCAGTCCGTCCCGGCTTTCCTCCCCACCGTGGATGCGGGCAAGCAGGTGCCGGTCCTGATCCCCTGCGGGATCGACCAGGACCCGCACTTCAGGGTGACCAGGGATGCGGCGCCGCACCTTGGATACCCCAAGCCGTCGCTGATCTTCTGCAAGATGTTCCCCGGCCTCAACGGCGGGGACAAGATGTCCTCCTCGGACGAGAACGCCACGATATACACGACGGACACGCCGAAGGCGGTCAAGAAGAAGGTCGGCAGGGCGTTCACCGGCGGTCGTGTTTCCGTCGAGGAGCAGAGGCAGATGGGCGGGAATCCCGAGGTCTGCGCGGTGTTCAAGTACAACTTCTACCTGTTCGAGCAGGACGATGCGAAGCTCAACGAGCTCGCTGACAAGTGCAGGAAGGGCGAGATCCTCTGCGGCGAGTGCAAGATGTGCCTCACGGAGAGGATCAACGTGTTCCTCGAAGGCCATCAGGACCGCCGCGAGAAGGCGAAGGATGTCGTCGGGGACATGACCTACGACGGTTTCGAATGGTGATCAGATGGACAAGGCATTGATTGACGGATTGAGCCACAACGAGAAGAGGCTGCTCCTGGCGCTGGCCGAGAGGGGAGGATCCGCCTCCCCGTCGGACCTGGTGGCGGAGGGGGCCTTCTCGGTCGAGGTCGAAGCGATGAGCGCCGCGTCCTGGCTGGAGTCCAAGGGACTCGCGACCATATCGGAGAAGTCGGAGAGGTTCTGGGTCCTGGCAGATCCGAAGGCCGTTTCCGAGGGTCTCCCGGAGAGGGTCGCCATCACCGTGATCGGGAAGAACGGCGGGGAGATGCCCATGCCCGAGATGGAAGCGGCCATGCCGGAAGGCATGGGGAAGCTGGCCGTCGGATGGCTGAAGAGGAAGGGGCTGGCGGACATCGCCAACGTCGACGGCGTCAAGATGATGAGGCTCACCCCCAAGGGGAAGGAGACCCTGGATTCCCGCATGCCCGATGAGATCCTCCTGGCGAAGATGAGCGAGGGTCCCGTTCCTGAAGCGGAAGCGGATGCGTCCGTCATCAAGGACCTGAAGGGCCGTCAGGGCATGATTTCCGAAAAAGTTGTCACCGAGCGCACCGTCGGGCTGACGCCCGACGGGAAGGAGGTGGCTTCCTCGGGATTGGAGCTGAAGCAGCAGGTCGCCGACATCACCGACCGTCTCATACAGAGCGGGGATTGGAAGGACGCGGAGTTCAGGAGGTACGACATCCAGACCTTCGCCCCCACCGTGTAC
>CAVDQR010000222.1:0-2084 GCA_963611065.1 Bacteroides ovatus | reverse complement strand
GGACCCCGGACGACAACATCCGCGCCCTGGTCAAGGCGATCAAGGGCTGAAGCTAAACCGGCGGGGAGACCCGCCATTAACCGCGCCCCAGGCCCGGGATCCCGTAGGGATCGAGGAAGCCTCTTGCACCGGGGGCGCGGACGTGCATGATATTTCTCCAGCCGCCGTCCGGAAGGGCGGCGGCACCTCCGTTCAGACGAACACGACCTGCACCAGAACCATGTACAGGACGGTGCCGACGCCGATGCTCAGGAAGATGTTCCTCTTCCACAGGTGCAGCGCGATGACCGTCACGCACGCTATGAGCTCCGGGAGCCCGTAGGGATACGCGAGGACGGACGTGGATTTCAGACAATAGACGATGAGCATCCCGATGATGGCGGGAGGGAGCACCTTGCCGATGTATTCCACCGTTGGGGGGATCTCCTTGCCCTTGGGGAACACCAGGAACGCAGCGGCGCGGGTGGCGAAGGTCGCCACGGCCACAACGGCTATCATCACCAGCGAGGAGACGGCATCTATCATTCCTTCTTCGCCCCCTCGGGTTCCAGCTTGTTCCTCAGGAATATCACGGCGGCGACCATCACGAGCATCGCGGGGAGGACGAAGTTGTCCGCCCCGAACACGATGAGACATACGAGCGCGGCGAGCACCCCGATCAGCTCCGGCAGCCTGTTGGTCCTCTTCTGCCACATCTCGATGAAGATCACGAGGAACAGCGCGGTCATGGCGAACTCGATCCCCGTGGAATCGAACACCATCACGGTGGCCAGGATTGAACCGATGGCGGCACCGAGGATCCAGTATATGTGGTCCAGCAGGGTGATGGAGAAAAGGAAATCCTCCTCCTCGCACCCCTCCGGTATATCGGTGGTGCAGATGAGCGAGTACGTCTCGTCCGTCAGGCCGAAGATCATGTACCATCTCTTGGCGCTGAAGCGGTTGTATCTCCCGACCAGAGACAATCCATAGAAAACGTGCCTTATGTTCACCATTATGGTCAGGAACACGGCCTGGATGAGCGAGAAGCCCGGCACGAAGAAGTTGACCGCCAGATACTGTCCCGATCCGGCGTATACGACGGTGCTCACCAGGATCGCCCAGAGGACGTTGTACCCCAGGCTGGCGAACATCACCCCGAAGGCGGCGCCCATGAACAGGTAGCCCGTCAGAACGGGTATGGTGTAGGGGAACGCCTTCTTGATAGTCGCCTTGAGATCTCCCATCGTATCTTCTGACGGCCCATCCCCTCCATGTATATAGCAGGGTGGGCCGAAGATGGGGGGTTGGGACAATCGCGTCGCGTATTTTCTGTCGTTAGAGATGACCGATGTACCCGCGGAGACGGGGTCAGCGAGACGCTCCGGATGACATCCTGGAAGGGTTCGGAGGGTCTACGTGGAGCGCGGGAATCTGCAGGATGGATCCAGCGGTATCGACCGATTACGAGATAAAGTATGATTCTAAGACCATACTTATTATACGATGACGTTCAAAGGGAGTCCGGGGAGGCGTATCTCCCCGGTGGAAACAGATGCCTTCAAACCCATCTGAATCCAGGAGGACAAAAATCCTCCAGACCATTTTCGATGTAATTTACATCGTGAAGAGGGTCTTGGAGCTGCTGTAAAGCAGCTCGGAGCGTGGCCCGCTTACAGGCCTGCCCGGACCGTCCCACCGATCCGGGTATTTTCGTCCTCCGACTCCTTGTATAGTCGATTGATGGGGGCGTATTTAAGGGTCGTCCTCCGTTGTTCACAGAAGCCGAACGCCGTCCGATGTAAGGTCCGGCGATCGTTCCGGTCACGGTCACATCGTCCGAAGCGATGGGATCGGATTCGAAGTCAGGCTACATGTTCCGTGAATCTTCGGGCTCTGCAGACCGAAGAGAGGATATCACATAGGATCGAAGGAAGATCAGGCCCATTGCCACGTGTATCCCCATGACGTGCCACTGTATTTCAGCGAGGTCACGGTGCAATCGGACGGTATCTCGTACACCAGGTAGAACGAGTACGTCCCTCCCTTAGCTATCTTGATATCATAGATGCTCGACTTGCCCATCACATTGGTATTGAAGGAAC
>CAVDQR010000221.1:0-2086 GCA_963611065.1 Bacteroides ovatus | reverse complement strand
GCCAATGATGTTGCCAATCCCGAGTTCTGCATCCCGACCTCGATGCACACCGCACGGCATCTGGGCGTGTCCATCCCTGCGAGCTTGGCCACCGCATAGCCCAACGCGTACCCGCACAGGTTGTGGAGGATCACCACGACGAGGATGAGGAGCCCTGCGTCGGCCAGGCGGGCGGAGTTGGCGGAGACCACCGCGGCGACGATCGCCGTTATGGCAGCGACGGACACAAGCGGCAGGACCTCCACCGCCTTCGCCGTGAACTCTCCGAAGAACCTGTTTATGACGAATCCAAGTGCTATCGGGACCGCGACGACCTCCAGGATCGACAGGAACATGCTCAGCATGTCGACGTCGATGTTCTGCCCTGCATAGAGGTACGTCAGGAGCGGCGTCACGACAGGGGCCATGAGGGTGGTCGTGGACGTTATCCCGACCGAGAGGGCGGTGTCCCCCTTGGAAAGGTATGTTATGACATTGGAGGAGGTCCCTCCGGGACATGTCCCCACGAGTATGACACCGATGGCGAGCTCGGCGGGCAGGGAGAATATCACCGTGAGGATGTACCCCAGGAACGGCATGATCGCGAACTGCGCGGCTACCCCTATCAGAACGTCCCTCGGGCGGCTGAAGACTATCTTCAGATCGTTCGGCTTGAGGGTGAGCCCCATGCCGAACATGACTATCGCGAGAAGGTAGTTGATGTAGCTGGTCTTGATGAAAGAGACCGTATCGGGGAAGAACAGCGCGATCAGAGCTACGATGATCACTATCGGCGCCATGCACGTGCTGACGATCCTCGATATCTGCAACAGCCTCGACACGGTTCCCGCCCCTTCTGCGGCCTGTCACACGGGAATACGATATAATGGCTTCTGTCTCAGGCCGGGATCACAGTCCGCGGTACCAGAACACGCCGTAGCATCTGCACGGGGCCCCGCACTCGGGGCAATGGTGGCCTTCGGGGGAGTCCACCATCCTGTTCCAATAGCCTTGGATCGAGACGGTCTCCTTCAGGCCCATCCCCTTCAGTATCCCGGCGATGTTGGTCCTTCCGGAGAAGCTCTTCCAGGCCATGGCGCACACGATGCCGCATCCGCGGGATTTCATCTCCTCGACGCATTCCCTGCACATCTCGGTGCCGATGCCCCTGCCCTTGTGCTTCGGGGACACGGACACGGAGTCCAGTATCCCAGTGAGATGCGATGACAGCACGACATCCCTCTCGGGGCAATCGGGAAGCCCTAGGACTTCGGGCTCCAGATCCGGGCCGAACACCCTGCAGATGGCGAACCCCGCCACCTCTCCGTCCTCGACAGCGACCATGCAGAACCTGTCCTCGGACCCTATGGTCTCCAGGAAATCGTGCTCGTCCAGATAGTCGGAGCCCAGCTCCGTGTACGAGATCTCCAATGCCTGCGGGATGTCGCCCGCCTCGATCGTCCTGAACTCGGTCACAATCCCAGATCCTTCATGAGCGTCGCACGCTCCTCTTCAGTCAGGTCCCTGTACTTGCCGACGGGGAGGTCCCCAAGCTCGATGTTCATGACCCTGACCCTGACCAGCTTCGTCACGGTGTATCCGAAATGGCCGCACATGCGCCTGATCTGGCGGTTGAGGCCCTGGCGCAGGATTATCCTGAACTCCTTGGGCCCGGTCTGCCTCACAGGGCATTTCTTCGTCACGCGGCCGAGTATGGGCACTCCATTGGACATACCATCGATGAAATCGTCGGTGATCTTCCTGTCCACCGTGACGACGTACTCCTTCTCGTGCTCCCCGCGGGACCTCATTATCTGGTTGGCGAGATCGCCGTTGTTGGTCAGGAGTATCAGTCCTTCGGAGTCCCTGTCCAGCCTTCCGACGGTGAAGATGCGCTCGGGGTAGCCGATGAAATCGATGATGTTGTCCCCGGTCCCCGAGTCCGCGGTGCATGTGATGCCCCGGGGCTTGTTGAACGCCAGGATGATGTCGGTCGGGCGCTTCGTGGCAGGCTTTCCGTCGACCATCACCTCGTCTCCTTCGAAGACCTTGTCCCCCAGGACCGCGGTCCTTCCGTTGATGGTCACGCGCCCTTCCTCCACCAGCC
>CAVDQR010000220.1:0-2110 GCA_963611065.1 Bacteroides ovatus | reverse complement strand
GGTGGCGTACTCTAGGCTACCTCTTGTCAGGAGCCCGACCTTGTATCCTCTCTCTTTCAGGACCTTCAGGCATTCCGCGGATCCCGGGAACGGCTCGGCCTCATCGACGAACTCGCACTCGCATTCCGTAAAAACGACGTCGATCTCCCTGTCGATCGCAGGGAACTCGTCCCCGCGCCCGTGGGCCTCCAGCCATTCCTTGATCGGATGTCTCGGCCTCTTCAGCGACGGCCCGAAATCGATGTCATCGAACGGGATGCCGTGCCTCTCGAGGACGAGGCGGTCGCCGTTGTTCAGCTTGGCGTAGTCCACGCGGGTGCGCATGAACGTGCCGTCCAGGTCGAATCCGACCGCCTTGATCCCTTCGATGGTCATTCCTCGTTCCTCGGAGGCCATGCGCCCCAGAGCCTGGGGCCTTCTCTCTCATGGTCCATGGTGCTCACTTCGAGCCCGGGGACGATCATCCTGACGGACGGCACGCCCAGCTCGGGGCGGGTGATGTCGCAGGCGATGACGCTCTGGAAACCGGTGTCCATGAGGTGCTTCAGGACCACTTCGATGTCGTCGAGGACATATGGGGTGGACTCGTCCTTGTAATCGGAGAGGTGGATCTTCTCGCGGTTCTCGCCGAACCAGAGGCGGTTGGCCTCCTTGACCTTCTGGTAGCCCATGTCCTGGGTGACCTTCTGCAGCTGGGCGTTGATCTTGGCCCCGTGCTTGTGGGTGGCCCTGCTCTGGGCGACCTCGGTGATGGCTCTGATGGCGGCGATCTCCGGGTTCAGGTGCGTCCCCACTCCGATGGTCAGGAGCTCGGGGTCCTGGGTGACGGTGTCGTCGGCGGCCGCTCCGATGGTCGGGATGCCGATGTCGCTGGTCAGGTCCTTCAGGTGGATGTCGATGCCCTTGTCGGCGAACTTGGCCAGGAGCTGAGCGGGGACGGAGTCCTCGTCATCGATGATGACGTCCGCGTTGGTCCTCTCGTTGTGCTCGCATATGGACCAGGCATCCCTCTCGATGTCCTCGAAGAGCGCGTGGAGGATGGCCTCCTCCATGGTGTTCCCCGATGCGATACCGTTGGTGTGGAACTTGAACAGCTGGAAGTCCCCGTCGGGATAGTAGGGGTAGAACACGGCGCACGCCGGGACCCATATGGGGCATCCGCGGAACATCTCGAACCCCTGGGTCCAAGCGATGGTCTCGTCCATGTACCTGGCCTGGACGGGCAGCGGGAGGATCAGGTCCTTGGGGTCCACGGTCATCATGACGTCGCATGCCTGCGCGTATGTCCCGTAGACGATCTCGTCCGTGTCCCTCTGCTCAGCGCTGTACCTCTCCAGCGATTCCATCACAGCGGATGCCAGAGCCTGCTCTTTGGTCGCCCCCTTGCCGTTGTAGAACTTGGGCTTGCCGAGGGCGGTCTCGTCCCTCTCGACGGAGAACACGGGGATCCCCACGTTGTCCTTGCCGGTGATGTCCTCGGGCTCCTCCAGCCCTGCGGTCTTCAGAAGCGGTATGACCCTCTCGAGGGTCTCCTCGGGGGGCATTATCCTGATTCCAGTGTCTGGCGAGCATTTGGGACAGCGGTTGAGCATCATGCGGTTTCACTCCGTACCTGTTGCGATAGTAGGGTCAGGTGATGGTAGTAGCCCCCTTTCTGTTTCAGGTGGCATTCAACTAATGCGTCCTACCCACGGGTCCCGGGCAGGTCTACCCCGTTGTGCGGACTTGCTCCGATGGGGGGTCGCCGTTTCACCAAATCTCCGGGAGCGTCACCGCCTGGCGGATCATCCTCATAGCCGGATCTGTGTCGTTTCTGTGCCCTTGCCACGGCTCTCGCCGTACCGGATTGCCCCGGTCCATCTCGCCCTTGGAGAGGGGAACTTCCTCAGCTGCCTTGCGGATACCGTCGGCCACCCTCCATCTCCTGACGTTCCGGGGTAGGATGGACTGTTTGAAAAACCCATCGGTATAGTAGGAGTTAGGGTCGGGCCTCACATCAGGTAGTCCGGGAAGTTGCCGAAGTCTATCGGCCCTTTGGGGACGATCTCGTTGATGAATGCGCAGGCGAACAGAGGGTAGTTCTCCACTCCGTTGTCATCTACGAAGATGT
>CAVDQR010000219.1:0-2113 GCA_963611065.1 Bacteroides ovatus | reverse complement strand
ATATTCCCTGTTCTTGTGTTCGAGGAAGGGCTCTCGATAATGGAGGCCACGGCCTTCGCATTGACCTTCGAGATAGGCCTGGGGCCGGCCGATGCGGCCGCATTCACCAGCAGGTTGATGGATAAGAAAGTGAGGACCACGGATATCGGCAGTTACGTCGCCCGGGCGCAGGCCAAGCTGATGGCCGTCAAAGAGGGGGAGTTCGAGATGGAGGAGCTACCCGACTCTTCGGAGCCAATTTATGAGGCCGAGGACGAGTCCGCGGATGGATCTTGAAACAATTTCCGACGGTGGCTCGCCCGCTGTCCCGATTCGATTCAGTCCTGTTCGGTCGCGGGAGAGTCCCTGAACCTCAGATAGTCGAGGAATCTCGACGCCGCAGGGGACATCAGTTCTCTGCTCCTCATCGCTATGCAGATGTCCCTGTACGCGGGGACATCCAGGCTCCTGGTCTCGATCCTGTACGGGATCCTCCTCAGTATGAGGTCCGGGAGGATGCTCACCCCCATGCCCCCTTCCACCATGGACATCACCGAGTAATCGTCCCATGTGGTGCACCTGATGTCCGGCTTCATCCCGTATCTGTCCAGCAGTTCGGAGACCTCCGCCCTGTCGCACCTCTCCAGCAGGAGGAACGGTTCCCTGCAGAGATCCTCCAATCTTATCACATCGGAATCCGCCAGGGGATGCCCCTCGGGCACCACGGCCTTCAGCTCGTCCCTCTGGAGCACCATCGTCTCCAATCCCATATCGTCCGTCAAGCGGGTGAACCCGAAGTCCACCCTGCCCTCCTTCACCCACGCCTCGATCTCCCAGTAATCGCCTATCAGGAGCTCGTACTCTATGCCGGGGTTGTCGGCCTTGAATTTCGAGATCACATGGGGCAGCCAATGGGTCGCCACGCTGGAGAACGTCCCGATGCGGATTCTCCCGGACCCGAGCCCGCGGATGTCCTTCACAGCGTGTATCAGGTCGTCGCATCCGGCGCAGAGCGCCGATGCGTATCCGAACAGCCTCTCTCCCTCGGGCGTGAGGCGCACGCCTCCGCGCCCCCTCTCCAGCAGGATTATGCCCCACTCCTTCTCCAGGTCGGAGATCATCCTGCTGATCCCGGATTGCGAACAGCCGAGGGCATCCGCTGCTCTGGTGAACCCTCCCAGCCTCGCCGCCTCGACGAATGCCCTGCACTTCAGCACGCTCACGTCCGATTCCATCCGACCGCCTCATGAATCCATCCGGATTTGATATGATATCATGAAATACATCCGCTAATTAGATGCTTTCCATGGCCTCCGAGAGCGGAAGATACCTCGCCGTCTACCTCGCGGCATTGGTGATGTTCGGCACCAATGGCATCGTCGCGTCGTACATCTCGCTGGAGAGCTGCCAGATCGTCTTCTTCAGGACCATGGCCGGTTCCGTCCTGCTGGTGGCGGTGTTCCTGTTCATACACAAGAGGTATCATGCGTTCCGTATGCCGAGGCAGGCGGCGATGGTCGCCCTCTCCGGGGCGTTCATGGGCGCCAGCTGGCTGTTCCAGTACGAAGCGTATCGCGAGATAGGCATCGGGATGACGTCGCTGGTCTACTGCTGCGGTCCCGCGGCGCTGATGGCGCTGTCCCCGTTCCTGTTCGGCGAGAGGATGACCGCATACCGTGCGGTCGGGTTCGGAATAGTGGTGACCGGGGCCGTCCTGCTGGCGCTGAACGGCGCAGGGGTAGGAGGCTCCCCGTACGGTTACTTCTGCGCGGTCATGACCGCGGCGACGTATGCGATGTTGATCATATTCAATAAGAAGGCCACGGAGGTCAGGGGATTGGAGAACTCCTCGCTCCAGATCCTCTTCGCGTTCCTCACCGTCGCCGTGTTCGTCACAGCCTCCGGCAGGCTGCCGGATTCCGTTCCGACCGACGACATCCTCCCGATCCTGGTGCTCGGACTGGTCAACACCGGGCTGGGATGCCTCGCGTATTTCACCGCCATCAAGCATCTGCCAACGCAGACCGTCGCCATCTGCGACTACATCGAGCCGATGTCGGCGGTCATCTTCGCCATGGCCCTCCTGAACGAGACCATGTCTCCGATGGAATGGATCGGAGCCGGACTCATCGCC
>CAVDQR010000218.1:0-2129 GCA_963611065.1 Bacteroides ovatus | reverse complement strand
CCGTCCTTTCATCAGGATGTGTCGTGTGTTCCCGGTCGCGTACCGTATCCGAACTGACCTTCACCAGGCGAATCTATGCTATCCTCTAGGAAATTCATAGAACATTGCAATTAGGACCAAAGATATCAAATAGCTAGAATCGTGCTAAGTCTTTAGGTGTGATACCATGTTACGGAGAACCCACAACCCCATGGCGACGAAGGTCCTCGAGAACACCCATTCGATCGCCATCATGATCTTCCTCCTGGAGAACCCGGGCTGCAAGAAGACCCAACTGTACAAGGCGATCTCGTCGAACTCCCGCATGCCCGTCAAGCTGAACGAGCTGGAAGACGCCGGCCTCGTCACCCAGACATGCGAGGACGGATTCTCCGTCAGGCTGAACCTCACGGACCTGGGGTTCGACGTGGCGTCGAGGCTGGAGGACGTGGAGCAGATGCTCGTCACGGGCGTCCCGATGTCGGACATCTCCCGATGTCTGGCTTGAAGAAAAGGGGTCGGATTCCGGAGAATTCGGAATAAAACGCCGGAATCGACCCCGCATCTGAATATTCTAGGTCCGCGCTAAACAAATATTACGGCCGAAAACGGCGTTATGCGACCGTTTTATAATGGATGGATGTATCCTCCATATAGCGATTTAAGTAGATGAGGAGATACCGTGGGGACCGCGAAAATTGGACAACAGAATGCTAAGCGGGAAGAGGGAAGCAGCTTGCAGATCGAAGATTGGCTTGGAGCCGACAACCAGCTCGGCGTCGACATTTGGAACAAGAAATACTGCCACGAGAACGAGACCTTCGACCAGTGGCTAGACAGGGTCAGCAACGGCGACCCGGACATCCGCAGGATGGTCGCCGAGAAGAAGTTCCTCTTCGGAGGGAGGATCCTGGCCAACAGGGGGCTGTACAAGAGCGGCCTCAAGGTCACCTACTCCAACTGCTACGTCCTGACGCCCCCCGAGGATTCCATCGAATCCATCTTCGAGACCGCGGGCAGGCTCGCCCGCACGTTCAGCTACGGCGGAGGAGCAGGAATAGACATCTCCAAGCTCGCGCCCCGCGGCGCGAGGATCAACAACACCGCTTCCGAGACATCCGGGGCGGTGTCCTTCACCGATCTCTTCTCCATGGTCACCGGACTCATCGGACAGCACGGGAGGCGCGGAGCCCTCATGCTCACCATGTCCTGCGACCACCCCGACCTCGAGGAGTTCATGTCCGTCAAGACGGACCTCGAGAGGGTCACCAAGGCCAACATGTCCATCCGCGTGTCGGACGAGTTCATGGAGTGCGTCCGCGACAGGAAGCCCTTCGTGCAGAGGTTCGACCGCCCCGAGAGCAACCAGAAGATCAGGAAGGAGCTCGACGCGGGCGCGTTCTTCGAGAAGCTCTGCTACACCAACTGGGATTACGGAGAGCCCGGATGCCTCTATTGGGACAGGATCTCCGATTGGAACCTGCTGTCCGAGTTCCCCGACTACTCGTACGCCGGGACCAACCCCTGCGCCGAGGAGCCCCTCCCCGCCGGAGGCAGCTGCCTCCTGGGGAGCATGAACCTGGCGGCGTTCGTCGCCGACGGGAAGTTCCTGAAGGAGGAGTTCGTCGAGGCGGTCCGCATCTGCGTCCGCGGACTGAACGACGTGCTGGACGAGGGATTGCCTCTCCACCCGCTCCCCGAGCAGAGGGAGTCCGTCAGGGACTGGAGGCAGATCGGCCTGGGCATCATGGGTCTGGCGGACATGCTCATCGACCTGGAGTACACGTACGGATCGCCCGAAGCCGTCGACTTCTGCGACAGGCTCGGGAAGCTGATGATGGACACCGCGATGAACGAGTCCGCTCTCCTGGCGAAGGAGAAGGGCATGTTCCCCAAGTGCGTCCCCCAGCAGATCATCGACTCGCCGTTCTTCAAGGAGAACGCGTCCGACGAGACCCGCGAGCTCGTGTCGAAGTACGGGCTGAGGAACTCCCAGCTTCTGACGATCGCGCCCACCGGCACCCTGTCGACCATGATCGGCATCTCCGGAGGCATCGAGCCGATATTCGCCATATCCTACGAGAGGAGGACCACCTCCCTCTCCGACCACGACGAGTACTACAAGGTCTACACCCCGATCGTGCAGTCCT
>CAVDQR010000217.1:0-2142 GCA_963611065.1 Bacteroides ovatus | reverse complement strand
GGAGCCGTCATCGGATTCCTGCCCCAGATGCTCATCCTGTTCCTCGTCATGTGCATCCTCGAGGACATCGGATACATGACCAGGATCGCCTTCGTCATGGACCGTGTCTTCAGGCACTTCGGACTTTCCGGAAAGTCCCTCATCCCCATCATCGTCGGTACCGGGTGCGGAGTCCCCGGTATCATGGCCTCCCGCACCATCGAGAGCGAGAGGGACCGCAGGATCACCGCGATGACCGTCACGTTCATCCCCTGCGGAGCCAAGCTGCCCATCATCTCCATGCTCGTCGCCTACGTCTTCGGCGGGAACGGTCTCATCGCCGTCCTGTGCTACATCGTGGGTGTCATCTGCGTGCTCATCTCCGGTATCATCCTGAAGAAGTTCAGGTCCCTGTCCGGAGCCGCCACCCCGTTCATCATGGAGCTCCCGCCCTACCACATCCCCTCTGCGGTCAACATCATCAAGGGGACCCTGGACAGGGGCTGGGCGTTCGTGAAGAAGGCGGGTACCATCATCCTGCTCTCGTCCATCCTCATCTGGGTGCTGTCCCACTACGACACCGGCTTCCACTACCTCACCGAGGACGAGATGGGCAATTCGATCCTCGCCGCCATCGGCGGCGCCCTCCACTGGATCTTCGTGCCCCTCGGCTGGAGCCAGACCGGGCAGAACTGGGAGCTCACCGTCGGGGCCATCACCGGACTCATCGCCAAGGAGAACCTCGTCAGCACCCTCGAGGTCCTGCTCGGGGGCCAGGAGACCATCGGCGGGATGCTCACCTACGCCGCCGGACTGTCCCTGCTGTTCTTCAACCTGATCTGCGCCCCGTGCTTCGCCGCCATCGGTGCCATGCACAGGGAGCTCGGGTCCTGGAAGGACACCGGGATCGCCGTCGGATACCAGTGCATCCTCGCCTACTGCGTCGCGCTGATGTTCTTCGGATTCGTCGGATGCATCGGCGGATACAACTCGGTCGGAGGGGTCGACTACGGCGCTCCGATCGGAAGCACCATCGCGGCCATCGTTGTGCTGGCGATCCTCATCTACATCCTGTGGGCCAAGGACCCGTTCCACCAGCTCTCCGGAAAGGACGAGTACGACGCCGAGGACGAGGTGGAGGCATGAACGGCAACCTCGTGGTCGGAGCGTTCATCGCGCTGATCGTCATCGCCTCCATCGCGTACATCGTGAGCCAGAGGCGCAAGGGGATCGGGAGCTGCGGCTGCAAATGCTGCAACTGCTGCGGGAAGACCTCGGAAGACTGCGGGGCCTGCTGTCAGAACGATGACGACGGGAAGGACTGAGTCATCCCGTCTCCAAACCGGGGCTGCGGCCCCATCTTCCCCTTTTTTTCCAACATTCCGTCACCGGACATCCATCGGCGTCGTCGGGGATTCGATAAACGCCGTTAAATACAACCATGCCATCCTTCGTCGCATGAAATACCGCTGCCCCCTGTGCGGGTACATATACGACGAGGAGAAGGAAGGAGTCAAATTCGCGGATCTTCCCGACGACTGGTGCTGCCCCGTTTGCGGAGAGCCCAAAGAGGACTTCCTCCCCGTCGAGGAAGACTGAGCTCACGAATCGTCTATGCGGATGAGCTGCGTGTTCTGACGGCGCCTGATGTCCTGCACGAGCTGGACCGCGATGGCGCTGCCCCTGGACGCCGCTTCCGCCAGACACCGGAAACCCTTTTCCATATCCTTCTCGACGCCCAGACCTTCGTAGAGCATGCGACCGACCATGAACATCGCATCGGCCTCGCCGTTGTCGGCCAGCTCCTTGTAGATCGCGTAGGCGCGGGGCAGATCCCTCCCGACTCCCTCGCCCTGGTAGTACATAGTGGCCATGCGGTACACCGCGGGCACGAATCCCGTCTCGGCGGCCGAACGGCACCAGTTGAAAGCCGCGACGTCCCCGCCTTCCACCTTGCCGGACGAGCAGAGCTCGGCCATCTTCAGCATCGCTTCGGGGACCCCCATGGAAGCGGACATCCTGAACATCCTGACGGCCTCCTTCTCGTCCTTCTCGGCTCCGATGCCCTCCGACAGGAGGTATCCGACCTTGAACATTGACAGGGGATCCTGGGAATCGGCCGCTTTGCGGTACCATGCGAGAGCCTTCGACGGATCCTCGGGG
>CAVDQR010000216.1:0-2145 GCA_963611065.1 Bacteroides ovatus | reverse complement strand
CGCAGGAAACCCCGGTTGTCACGATCCGGCGACAGCCAGGGCCACACGAACGTCCTGCGGCTTTCCGACAAACTCTCCCCGAGGGGCCTCATCGGTCGTACTAACGCTTCTCCATCGTTGCCCCGATATTTATCTCCTGGCAGCACACCAAGGGTGTGCATCAACACGAATCTAGTACACTTATGCCAGGACATTTATAGCCGCAATCTGTTCCTCATCCGGCGAGAGTAAGACCGCGCGGGGTGCTTGTCTTTTGGCAAGTCCGGGGCTATCGCCTGAAACTTCTTCGACGGCAGTAAGACCGCCGGGAAACTCGTCTTTCGGCGAGTCCGGGGCGGCCGTCACATTCCTTATTCCGATTCAGAAGAACCGGAACCGCCACGATAGGAAATCGGCATTATGAGACTACAGCGGTGAGAACGATATGGAAGCTCCTTCCGGATCCGAAGATGGAAAGAAGACCGACGGATTGCTGCCCGAAGGCTGGAACCTGGACCGCTCCAAGCCTTCGACCGAGGATATAATGAAGAGATGCCCTGTGGCCTTCAAGGACCTCGAAGACCGACGGAGTTCTCCCTCAACCATTCTGCGATCTCATCCCTGTCGTGGAGCCCCATGGCCACCTCCTTGACGTAACGGCTGAGTCCCGTCCCGTCGGGAAGGGTGAACCCTCCGGCATCCAGGATCCTCAGAGCGGTGGCGAGGGCCGTCCTCTTGTTCCCGTCGGCGAACGGATGGTAGATGCAGATGTTCTCAAGGGCGATGGCCGCGAACATGAAGCAGTCGTCGGTGCGCTCCCTGGCGTCGCAGACCGCCTGCAAGGGGAAATCGTTCAGGACGGCGTCCTTCACGGCGGAATCGACCGGCGCGGAGGAGTTGTCGAGGAGAGCCCTATGGTCGGAACCATCCTGTCGATGACGTTCCTCTCGCGGGCGCGGGAATCACTGTCCCCCCGGTAATCGTCGACGTATTCTGCTGGAATCACCAGATGTCCGTCCTCGTCGTGGTATCCCACGATGGGGGTCCCCTGAGCCAGACGAGCGATCTCGACCGCTACCTTATCCCGGGGTTCGCGTTCTTTCCGCAATGAGTCCGTACGTTCATCGGTGCTCTTGCCTTCCGTATCGAACCTCACGTACGCAGCGAACATCATCTTCGTGGGATCATCGGACGGGACTTCCGGACCGCAGAACAGTTCAAGCGCTTCATTGAACGCCGCAACCATGTCCTCCAGAGCCTCCATCGGCGTATCTCCTGTACCGTGGACCTGGAGACCTATCGGTGCGACGGTCCAACGGACATCATGGGACACCTGCACCGGAAGGGGAAGCTTGAGCTGCAACGCGCCCGCGCGGGATAGGTACAACGTCGCCCCCGTATCGACCGCCTCCGTGAATACGGCGCCGATGATATCCTCATCGAGGATGCATGCGAATCCATTCTTGTTCGCGTCCATGGCCGAATACACCTCGTCCAGCGGATCATCCCAATCGGCCGGGAGGACTGTCACCCCGTCTGAATCCATGCGTCCGACGCGGGGCGCGACCTCCATCACATGGTCGTAGAACGCGTCCCCGGAATCTATCGCTTGCTCGGCGGAGTCGCGTTCGTAGGCGATGCGCCCGGAATTCACTGCATCATACGCGGACGTGTAACTGTTGTCACGCCATTCGTCGAACTCTTCAATGGTATACACGCTGACTTCACCGTCGATGAACTCATCGGTCAGCGCCCAGGTGATGTCGTCCCACAACTGTTCAGTGTCCCCCTCGTCGACAATTACCAGGAGTTTGACCATGTTGTACTCCACGTATCCGATCGCGGTGGGTCCGACCAGATAGACGACCCTCGGGGAACAGGTCTCGACGACGATCTCCACGGCCCGTTCTATGAGTCCGAAGTTAATCCCCGGAGGATCGTAGAGCCTTATCAGAGGTCTGTCTGTCATGATCTCACCTATCCTCCGACAATCCGGACAGAATCTCCAGCGACATCCGCTCGGCCTCCAAGGCATGGCGGGGGTCGAAGGTCTGGACGCGGAACGCCGACTCCAGCTCCAACATGTTGCACGGGGCCCTCTTCGCCATCTCCAGCAGGGCGTCCGCGATGTCCGCCGGCGGATCGTACAGGTGCATAGGCATGGCG
>CAVDQR010000215.1:0-2160 GCA_963611065.1 Bacteroides ovatus | reverse complement strand
ATCAAGAAGATCGTGTCCTTGACCAAGAGGACCTGCGCCGTCAACCTGGCGGGCATCGAGAAAGCCCTCAAGACCGGTTCCATGACCGGCGGCGGTGTCATCATCAAAGGAAAGGAGATCGACATCCCCCTCGTGGAGAACGCCGACAAGATCGCACAGCTGATCAAAGAGTCCGTCCAGGTCTACGACGGGGACGGAACCGAGGTCAAGGTCAAATCCGACGGAAAGAACATCGTCGTCATCGTCCCCGAAGAGAGGATGAACGCCGGTATCGAGTACACTACCGGATTCACCGCCACAGCCGCAGCCGCCACCGAGGCCATCATCGACACCTTCGACATTCCCATGTACAAGGCCAACATGGTCAAGGCAGCTGTTTGGGGAAGATACCCCCAGACCATCACATTCCAGGGCGCCAACGTCAAATCCATCCTCGAGGTTCCTCAGAACAACGAGGGAGCAGGATTCGCCCTCAGGAACATCATGGCAAACCACATCGTCTCCCTGGTCAACAGGAACGCCATGCAGGGAACCGCCCTCTCCGCTATTTTCGAGCAGTGCGGATCCTACGAGATGGGTGACATGATCGGCAACTTCGAGAGGGGCGGACTCCTCGCCCTCGCCTACGAGGGACTGAACGCCGACAACATGCTGTACAGCATCGTTAAAAAGAACGGAAAGACCGGAACCGTGGGAACCGTTATCGAGTCCCTCATGGCCAGGGCCATCGACGACGGAGTCATCCGCGTGAAAGAGACCCTCCCCAGCGGATACAAGGTCTACACCACCGACGACCTCCCCAAGTGGAACGCCTACGCCGCTACCGGAATGGTCGCAGCCGTCATGGTGAACGTCGGAGCCGCCAGGGCCGCCCAGGGTGTCCCCGGAACCATCCTGTACTACAACGATCTGCTGGAGCACGAGTCCGGACTGCCCGGTGTCGACTACGGTCGCGCGGAGGGAGTCGGAGTCGGTATGTCCTTCTTCAGCCACTCCATCTACGGAGGAGGAGGACCCGGTCTGTTCCACGGTAACCACGTCGTTACCAGGCACGCCAAGGGAGTCGTCATCCCCGCAATCGCAGCCGCCAACTGTCTGGACGGTGGAACCCAGACCTTCTCCGCCGAGGCCACTTCCGGTCTCTTCAAAGAGGTCTTCGGAGACATCCCCGAGTTCAAGCAGCCCATGCAGGCCGTCGCCGCTGAGGCGAAGAAGGTGAAGAAGAAGCTCTGAGGATTGTACATGTCGTGTCCTTCCAATTCTCCAACCGCGGACTACGCGGGCGTGCCGCTTCCCGAAGTCCAGATCATCACGAACCGTCTGCTCAGCGCAGAGACGACCGAGGTCGTGCTCAACGCGCTGGATGTCATTCCCGACATCAGGCAGATCAACATGACCGGCGAGAGCCTCCCCAAGACCATCAACAGCGGTCCGGGCAAGGGCCTTCCGAACAACCATTCGGAGCGCAAGGTCATCAAGGTCGGTGGCCGTGACGTGGAGCTCCACTACCTTGTCGGAGCCTTCTACATCGAGCTGTCCGTGGATGACGAGGAGACTCTGGAGAAGCGCCTTGAGGAGATCAAGGATGCGTGCAACCGCACCATCGAGCACGGTTACACGCTGACAGTCGGAAGGTTCTCGAAGTACAAACCCACGCTTCACGATTATAGGAGTTGAATTAAATGGTTGCATACAAGAGGCAGTTCTACCCTGGGTCGTCCGTCCCCGCCAAGAACAGGCGCAGATACATGGACCCCAAAGTCAAACTGAAAAAACTGCGCGACGTCTCCATGGATGATGTCGTCAGGATCATGGGACACAGGAACCCCGGAGAGGACTACAAGTCCATCCACCCCCCAATAGAGGAGGGCAAAGAGCCCGAGTGCCCCATCAGGAAGCTCGTCGTCCCCATCGAGGGAGCGAAACACGGAGACCGTGTCAGGTACATCCAGTTCACCGATTCCGTCTACTTCGCCCCCATCTCGCCCTACCAGAGGGCTTGGATGTACCTCTCCAGGTACAGGGGAGTCGACACCGGAACCCTTTCCGGAAGGCAGATCATCGAGGTCCGCGAGAGAGACCTCGAGGTCATGGCCAAAGAGATGATCGACAACGAGACCTTCGACCCCGCCCTCACCGGTATCAGGGGAGCCACCGTTC
>CAVDQR010000214.1:0-2189 GCA_963611065.1 Bacteroides ovatus | reverse complement strand
GGCCTGTTCACCGGCGGTCTCGGCGTGCATTACGGCGCCGAGAGGGTCGGAGCCACCGTGCTGCCTATCAGCACCGGCAACACCGAGAGGCAGATCCAGCTCATGCAGGACCTCCCCGTCACCGCCTGGGCCGGAACCCCCTCCTACATGTTCCACATCGCGGACACCTGCGACCGCCTCGGTGTCGACATCCGCAGGGACACCAAGGTCAGGCTGGCCATCGCCGGCGGAGAACCCTGGTCCGAGTCCATGAGGAGGAAGCTCCAGGAGAGGACCGGGGTCAGGGTCCACAACTGCTACGGCGCCAGCGAGATGTCCGGACCGATGTTCCTCGAATGCTCCGAGCAGTGCGGCCTCCACGTTTGGGCCGACCTGGCGTACATCGAGATCCTCGACAAGAACGGGGAGCCCTGCGCCGAGGGCGAGAGGGGGGAGGTCGTCGTGACCATGCTCCAGAAGGAGGCGTTCCCTCTGATCCGCTACAAGATGAACGACATCTCGGCGATCACCTGGGAGAAGTGCGCCTGCGGAAGGACGCATCCCCGTCTCGACAGGATCTCCGGAAGGACCGACGACATGCTCGTGGTCCGCGGGGTCAACGTGTTCCCGTCCCAGATCGAGAGCGTCATCGGCGAGCTGGACTTCCTGTCGCCGTTCTACCACATCACCCTGGAGAACAAGAACTACATGGACTCCATGGCCGTGGAGGTCGAGCTCAACGAGGAGTCCCTGACCGAGGACATGAACAGGCTGATGGAGATGTCCAAGATCCTCTCCGCCCGCCTGAAGAACGTCCTGAACATCAAGGCGGAAGTGAAGCTCGTCCTCCCCGGAACCCTCCAGAGGTTCGAGGGTAAGGCCAACCACGTGACCGACAACAGGTCCTACGATTGACCTCGGTTCCCGCGGCAGAAGGCTTCTATCCTTCTGATATCGGGCGGACCGTCGGGGGTGACCCCCGACGGTTCCCTGCACGGCACGTATCCGTCCTTCACGCAGTCCCTCCCATCGGAGCCGATGAAGCAGTCTCCCGCGAATATGTGCCCGGGGTCCCCGACCTCCCCGTAGACGTCCTCCTCGATCCTGCAGAGCGATTCCGCCACCTGCGTTCCCAAAGGTGTCAGGTCCAGGTCTATCCTCTTCCCCGTCGGCGTCGCTTCGATGAAACCCATGTCCACGAGAGTGTCGATCTTCTGACCCATGCGGGGGTTTGACGATATGGCCCTCGAGAGAGCGGTCTTGGACATCCTGCCTCTCATGTAGAGACACACCAGGATGCTCGTGTTGTGCTTCCCCTCGATCACATCGCTGATTCTCAGGAGCGTCATGAGGGTACGACGAGATACTAATTATTAATACCTGCACAGTACCCTACCACTATAACAAACGAAGAGTACTGAAGCGACCCGCCCGGAAGACGGGTCGCTTCGCCCTCACTGGGCGGGGTTTTCGGGCGCCTTTACGGGCGCGTCGTCGAAGGTGTTGTTTCCGGACATCATGTCCTCGTAGAGCAGGAACAGCTCGCTCTGCGAGAGGCTGCGGTGCATCTGGCAGGACGCCCTCCTCACGAGCACGAGGAGGTTCTCCGCATCCTCCCTGCTGATCTCGATGCCCATCTCGCTGAGTGTGGCGGTGACCGTGTTCCGGACGGAGTGCTTCCCGATGATGATGGATCTCTCCATGCCGACCTCCGCAGGGTCGTAGGGTTCGGTGACGGTCGGATCGTGGACGAGTCCGTTCTCCTGTGCGAAGCACTTCGAACCGATGACGGGCTTGCCGGGCCAGATGGCGATGCCGGAGGCCTTGGAGACGGATTCGGCGATGATGTGCATCTTGGCGGTATCGACCCCGGTGTCCATGCCCAGCATGTGCTTGGAGGCCATGACGACCTCCTCGAGGGGAGCGCATCCAGCCCTCTTGCCGATGCCCATGGCTGTGACGCGGGCGAACCTCGCGCCGGCCTTGATGGCGGCGACCGTGTTCGCGGTGGCCATGCCGAAGTCGTTGCGGGTGATGATCTCCACGTCGATCCCGGCGATCTGCCTGAGCATCCTTATGCGCTCGGTGCAGGTGAAAGGATCCTCGATTCCCAGGCTGTCGGCGTAACCGAAGCGGTCCGCCCCGGCCCCCTTGGCGACCTTCGCGAAGTCGATCAGGAATCCGAGGTCCGCCCTGGAGGCATCCTCGGC
>CAVDQR010000213.1:0-2196 GCA_963611065.1 Bacteroides ovatus | reverse complement strand
GTCCACGAAGGCGTACTCGAACACGTCGCGGAGGTTCTCCACGGTGTAGATCTCCATGGTGTCGTAGAACCTTCCCTCGATCATGACGTCCTTGGCGTTCTCCTCGGGGATGAGGGCGATCTTGATCCCGGATGCGGCGGCGGCCTCCAGCTTGGCTGTGACGCCTCCGACGGGGAGCACCTTCCCTCTGACGCTCAGGGACCCGGTCATCGCCAGGTCCTGGCGGATCGGGATGTTCTCCAGAGCGGAGATGATGACGGTCGCCATGGTGATCGAAGCGGAGTCTCCCTCCACTCCGTCGTATGTCCCGATGTACTGGAGGTGGATGTCGCTGTCGGACAGGTTCGTCATGGTGTACTTCTTGATGACGGCGGAGATGTTGTCCACAGCCTCCTTGGCTATGGTCCCCAGCTGCCCGGTGGCGACGATGTGGCCTCCCTTCTTCACCTGCGAAGGGGAGACCTCGGCGACTATGGGCAGCACGATACCGGAGTACTCGGCCATGTTGGAGCTCGCATTGAGGGCGGCGAGCCCGTTGATCATGCCGACCGCCTCTCCGGACGTGTTGAACATCTCGTAGGCCTTGCTGTTCTCGATGTACCTGTCGGCGATCTGCTGCTCCAGGCTGCGGGCGACCCTCCTGGCCATGATGACGTCGTCGGAGGTGACCACATCGGCCTTCCTTCCGATCGCCATGTCTCCGGAGACCCTTATGAGCCCTCCGAGCTCCCTCATCCTGAGGGTCAGCTCGCCCTTCCTTCCGGAACGGCGCTGGGCCTCCCTGAGGATCTCCGCCACGGCGTACCTGTCGAAGTGGGGGATCTTCCCGTCCTTCCTGACCTCCTGGGCCACGAAGCGGGTGATGCAGTCGCGGTTCTCGTCGGTGTCCGGCATGGTGTTGCGCATGTAGACCTCGTAACCGTATCCCCTTATCCTCGACCTGAGGGCGGGGTGCATGCCCTGGATGGCGTCCATGTTCCCTGCACAGACCAGAATGAAGTCGCAGGGCACGGGCTCGGACTTGACCAGCGCACCGGAGGAGCGCTCGGACTGGCCGGTGATGGACATCTTCTTCTCCTGCATGGCGGTGAGCAGAGCCTGCTGGGATTCCATCCTCAGCATGTTGATCTCGTCGATGTAGAGGACACCCTTGTTGGCCTTGTGGATGGCACCCGGCTCGATCCTGTCGTGGGACGGCGTCTCCAGTCCGCCGGACTGGAACGGGTCGTGCCTGACATCCCCCAGAAGGGCTCCGGCATGGGTTCCCGTGGCGTCCACGAACGGCGGCATGTCTCCCGCATCGTGCCCTACGAGAAGCTTCGGGACTATCGCGGTCTCGGTCTTCATCTGCATGGGCGTCCTGAAGATCATGACTATGATGAACGCGCCCAGCATGGCGATGAGCGCTATGGTGAGGTTGCCGAACAGCACCGCCGCCAGCAGTCCGAGCACGATCAGCGCCATGCACGCGTAGATGTACAGCGTGTTGCGCTGGTTCTTCTGCGCGGCCGCGGCCGCCTTCTGCTCCGCCACCACCGCCTTCCCCTTCCCTGCGGGGAACACCCTTATCCTGGGCTCGTTGAAATCCTCGGGGTTGTGGTAGGCGACGATGTCCTGGAGGTCCTCCTTGGGCAGGTACTCGACCATGGAGTTCGCCAGCATCGACTTCCCGGTACCCGGCTCGCCTATCAGCATGACGTGCCTCTTCTGGTAGGCGGCCTTCTTCATGACCTCCACCGCCTCCTCCTGGCCGATGACGCGGTCCGCCATCAGGTCGGGGATCTCGATCTCCTCGGTGGAGGCGAACGCCTGCTCCTCGACCCATTCCTCTATGGGTTTGGCCGAGGTCTTCGCGTTCCTCTCCTCTGTGTCTGTCATGCTTTGTCCTCCGATGTACCTCTGTTTGAACTTGTATTTATAGTGATGTTTGGAATGAACATGAATCTCAAATGTCCCCCGCGCGGACCGCGTGCATCATCGCCCATACGACGATGATCGCCACGAGCGCACCGAACACGTAGATGCCGTACTTCTCGACCAATCCCCTCTCGTCCGGCCATTCGACGCCGTTCGCCTCGATGTCGGGGGCGGAGAGCTCCCTGAACGCGTCGGCGGAATGGGTGGCCCCGAATCCCGTCGAGATCTCCCCGTAGGAGACCTGGGTGAACGCCCCCGCCAGGAGGCAGTTCTTCGAGG
>CAVDQR010000212.1:970-2224 GCA_963611065.1 Bacteroides ovatus | reverse complement strand
GGCGATCTTCCCAATCCCCAGCAGGGTCATCATCCATGAAGCGGAGAGGGCGAACTCGTAGACGTTGTTGAAGTACGTGACGGCCCAGGTCCCCTGGAAGGTCATGATGCTCCCGTAGACGAGGAAGTACGCCAGGGCGCAGGTCCAGAACCTCCTGCCTCCCGAGAACACGATCTTCAGCCCCTTGAGGACGGGGATCCTCACGGAGGTGTCCTCCTTTATCGGGGTCCCGTGGAGCCGGTGCTCCACCTCCTCCACCGAAGGCAGCGACCTCTCATTGGGATGGTCGCGGATGATGGCGAAGCAAAGGATCGCCAGAGCGAGGGTTATCACTCCGAGGATGAGGAAGACGCCCCTCCATCCGACCGCGTCGGCGAGGAGGTTGAGGGGCCCGCTGGCAGCAACGGCTCCGACGTTCCCGACGGCGATGACTATCCCTGTCAGGACGGCGAAGTCCTTCTGGGGGAACCAGACGGATATTATCTTCATGAGAGGGATGTACACGACGGCCATGCCTGCGGCGATCATGATCTTCCCGACGATCATCATCTCGAAGCTCTGTCCCATGAAGGTCAGGAAGGAGCCGATCGAGGCCACTGTGAGGAAGACGGCGCAGGACCTCCTCGGGCCGATGCGGTCGGCCAGGAGCCCGCTGGGGATCTGCATTGCGGTGTAGGTCCAGAAGTACACCGAGCTGAGGATCCCCACGGATCCCCCGACCTCGGCGACGATGTCCGTCCCGACGATGCTGACGGACAATCTTTGGAAGTAGACGAAGAAGTAACCGGTCACGAGTATGGCGAAGGCCAGGATCGCATACGTCCTGAGCCTCTTGATGGATCTGGGGTCGGCATCCATGTGACGCTATGCTTATTATTCATTCTATATAAAGGAAATTTGGGGAAAGGGGTTTTATTATTCTGATATGAATATCGGAATATTCTCACGAGGACAGCGTCCTGCCCTTGGCGATGTCGATGCGCCTGTTGCGCACGTAGAGCGCCAGGCCGATCCCCACGAGCACGATGTCTAGGACGTAGAACACCACGACGTAGTTGATGTCGTCGCGCACTATCTTGTTCATGATCCCGAAGATGTACCCTGCCTCGATTATCACCATGAACCAGGGGCTGGTCCCCATGGCGGTGCGGGCCCTGTACGCGCGCATGATGTTGAACGGCCATGCAGCGGCGAAGCAGAGCATCATAGCGACCTCGAACACTCCGGTCGCCAGGATGTCAATCATCATGCCAC
>CAVDQR010000212.1:0-909 GCA_963611065.1 Bacteroides ovatus | reverse complement strand
TGAACGGCCATGCAGCGGCGAAGCAGAGCATCATAGCGACCTCGAACACTCCGGGCGCCAGGATGTCAATCATCATGCCACCTTCACGATCTCGTAGTCGGTGCTGCCGAAGCCCATCTTCTCGGTGTGCTCGAAGGTGCTCTGCCATCTGGTGGACGGCTGGACGCATGTGAATATGTCGTCCGGCTTGCATCCGTGGCAGTTCCTGTCCAGGAGGGACCCGGGGATGATCGGCTGCTGCTGGACCAGGTCGATGCACGCCTTGTCGAGGGCGACGGGGTCGAAGGATGCGAGGATCCCCACGTTGGGGACCACGGGCATGTCGTTCTCCCCGTGGCAGTCGCAGAACGGGGACACGTCGCAGATCAGGCTGATGTGGAAGTGGGGCTTCCCCTTGACCGCTGCCATCGCGTATTCCACGATCTTGCAGTTCAGGACGTCTGCGGCCTCGTCGTACACGGGCTGGATGGCATCGAAGGGGCACACCGCGATGCATCTCCCGCATCCGGCGCAGCGGGACTGGTCTATGACGGCCTTCCCGGCATCGAAGGATATGGCATCGACCCCGCAGAACCCGGCGCACTTCTTGCAGTCCCTGCACTTGTCCGGCTCCACGCTCGGCTTCCCGGCGGCATGCATCTCGAGCTTCCCGCGGCGGGACCCGCATCCCATGGACAGGTTCTTCAGCGCCCCGCCGTACCCGGCCTGCTCGTGGCATTTGAAGTGGGTGAGGGTGATCAGCACATCGGAATCGGCTATCGCCCTGCCGATCTTGGCGTTCTTCACGTACTCCCCGTCGATGGGGACCTCCACGTCGTCCGTCCCTTTCAGGCCGTCGGCGATGATGATCTGGCAGCCAGTGGTCATGGGGCCGAACCCGTTCAGGTTCGCGGTGTCCATGTGCTCCAC
>CAVDQR010000211.1:0-2264 GCA_963611065.1 Bacteroides ovatus | reverse complement strand
CGCACAGACGATGAGGGCGGCGAGGGTCGCGCGTTTCCGGTAATCCATACGATCCCGAACGGCGACCCCCTTGATATCCCCGTCCCCCGTCGCAGCGATATGGTCGTGCAGACGGCGAACACGACCATGGCGATCGGGACGGTCAGGGAGAACCTCCACAGCATCGACTTCAGCCCGCCCCCGGTGCCGAGGCTCGACGTGAGTATCGCGATGAGGGCGCAGAGCTCGATCACGTACAGGGCGAGGGCGAACTCCGTGCCGTCCAATCCCGTGTAGCCGGAGATCCTGCTCAGCGGTCCGAGCAGCGACACGCTCATCCCCAGGACCATCGGCGCGAACACCGCCGCGGTCCCGCTCATCATGTCCGTCATGCTCTTCAGGCCGAGCTCGAGCTCCTTCATCACGTTGGCCGCGTTCTGGAACTGCCTCCCCACGGTGATCGCCAGACGTCCCGCGTCCTCGGTGTCGCTGCGGGAGCAGCGGGATATGTCGCAGAGGGTCCTGGACACCTCCTGCGACACCGGGGACAGGGCGCGCGTCACCGCGCCCTCCACATCGCCCCTGCAGATGTCCAGCTCCCTCCCGAGGCAGGATCCCAGTTCGGCGCATCCCGGCCTGGAGGAGACGGCGTCCACGGCGGCCCTCTCGAAGTTCACCCCTCCCAGCAGGGAGTTCCCGATCGAGAACACGCACTCGCGGAGACCCGATTCCGAACGGGCCCTCCTCGATTCCGCCATGCGGTCGCCCACCAGCAGTATGGCGCAGGCCACAGCCGCCAATGCGACGGACAGCATCAGGGAGCTCCGGGAGTCCATGCCGGACCATGTCAGCGCGGGATACAGCGGGAACGCCAGCAGCAGAGGGGCCAGGGCCATCAGGCCGTCCCTCGGACGGTCGGGGGAGATGAACGGATTGTCCGCCCTGAGCTTCACGCACACCGCGACGGTCGCCCCGGGTATCGCGACGAGCACTATGCCGAGGACCATCCTCCCGTCCACGGGCACGGGGCCGAACAGGTCCCCGATGCTGAGCATGGGCAGGATGGTCATCATGATCATCGGGATCACCACGCACACGGAGAAGATGGTCATGCACGGGACGGTCAGCGAAGCGCTGTAGCGCTCGCCCATGATGCGCACCGCGTCCAATGCGGCATCCGACGCCTCCTCCAGCATGCTCAGCCTCTCGTGCCGGTCCCCGGATTCGGACGCGGAGATGCACAGCATCACCGACTGGCGGTAGCCGGACGCGCCGTCCCCCACGGCCCCCAGCTCCCTTATGAGGGCGTCCTTGACGCTCCTGGACTGCTTGGTGTCCGCCGAGGCGGCCGCGCGGGCGAACAGCCTCCTGGAGAGCACCGGGCCGTCCTCCGCGACTATGCGCACCGCCGCATCCAGGGAGCCGTCGGATTCGATCACCGAGGTGAGTATCCCCACCACGGTCGGCGCTTCGCTCAGGAGCCTCCTCTCGTTCCCGTTCATGGCTCCCCGACCCTCCTCTTCAGCTCGGACAGGGCGTCCTCGGCGGAGGATCCCCTGCCCATCCCGTCCAGGATCTCGTTGGCCGTGAGGACCCACTCGGGTCCGAGGTACTTGTCGTCCGTACCGCCGAGTCCGGCGAGGTACGAGCGCATCATCGACCTGGCGCGGATGTCCTTCACGGCGTCCTTGCTGGTCATCTGCAGGGATTGCAGCGCCCTGCCCATGAACGGTGAGGACATCAGGCCCTCCGGGCCGGAGATATCGATGAACGTCCCCGGTTCCTTGCCTGTCGCGACAATCTCGTTCACCCTGCGGATGAGATTCCCCGAACGTCTATCGCGGACGGTCCCCAGGGTGACGATCACATCGGTGGCCATGAACGCCTCCGGTGCGACGCCTATGTCGTAGATCATCCTCTTGTAGACCGAATCCGCCGAATCCCCGTGAACCGTCCCCATGATGGCGGAGCCGGCGCGTCCCGCACGCATGCTCTGGTAGAGGGTCTTCGCCTCCTCCCCTCTGACCTCCCCCATGATGATGGCCGATTCCCCCAGCCTGAGGGAAACGCGCAGAGCCTCGTCCGCACGGGAGTTCGCGGTTCCCTGGATGCGTTCGTCCACGAGCATGGTCTGGACCTTGTAGCCCATCTTGCGCATGTAATCGCCGGGGATTTCTATAGTGTCCTCGATTGTCAATATACGTTGCGAAAGGGAGAATTCGGAGAGCAATGCGGAGAGCAGAGAGGTCTTCCCCGCACCCCTCGCCCCGCACACCAGTATGGTG
>CAVDQR010000210.1:0-2286 GCA_963611065.1 Bacteroides ovatus | reverse complement strand
GAGGCGACCACCGCAGTGCTCATGGCGTACAAGTTCGTCAAGAAACCCTACTGGTCCAACTGACGAATTCTTTACTTTTATCGGCGGGGGGCCCCCGCCTCCTTTCTCTGAAAAAATCCGACCGGACATGTTCCCGTCCGGCCGGGATGCGGGGACGCGCAGATGTCGTGCGCCCCCGTTCCGCCCTCAGGCGGGTGCGTGCCTCACGCCTCTGGTGCTCAGCAGGAACATCGCGACGGCCATCACCAATGCGACGGCTGCGAATATCGTGAACATCGTCGGGTAGGACTCGCCGGCCATGGAGAACACGGGGATGCTGATCAGGGAGATCGAGAACTGCCCCAGGTTCAGGGCGACGGCGTAGATCCCCATCATCTTCCCGCGGTTGGACGGTGTGGAAGCCTCGACGATGGAGTTGACCACGGAGGGCACCATCAGTCCGACGGCGAATCCGGAGACGATCAGCGTCACCAGGCACACGGGCACCGTCCCTCCGACGACGTACGGCAGGACCAGCGCGAAGGCCAGCAGGACGAACGCCATGGACACGAGCTGCATCGAGCCGAACGAATCGGAGAACCTCTTGTGGAACATGGAGAACAGCGCGTTCCCCAGTCCGTGGAATCCAAGGAACAGGCCCATCATGGTAGCGGAGACCCCGAGTTCCAGCTCCATGTAGGAGGGCATCTTGGTCGGGACCACGAAGATCACGACCATGCCGATGAAGATGGCCAGATAGGAAACGGCGAGCATCGTCGTGTCGCCCTTCCCATGGTCCTCCGAGGGGCCTTCGACGGCCTCCGTCTGAGGCTCCCTTATGAACAGCAGGACCAGGATCAGGAACGGCACCGCGATGAGATAGACGAGGAACGGGGCGTTCCAGCTCATGTCCGCCAATGCGCCTCCGATGACCTCCAGCAGGAGGACCCCGACGCCCATGGCCGCGGACTGGAGGCCCAGCATCCTGACCCTCGACGCTCCGAGGTAATAGCATCCGATCAGCGACGTGACGGTGCAGACGATCCCGGCGAGACCGAATCCGAGGAGGAAACGGAGCACGAGGATCGCGTAGATGTCGTCGAGGAAGTACGATCCGGCCCCGGCGACGATGAAGATGAGGAGGGAGAGGACGAGGGTCCTGACCTTCCCGAATTTGTCCGATACCACACCCATCAGGAATCCGACCATCGCCACCGCGAGGTGGGGCAGGGTGATGACGAACGACGTCAGGTCCCTGTGGTCGGCGAAGTGGCTCTCGATACCGGGGAGGCCGGGCGTGACGGCGGCGCCTCCCATGAGGATGAGCATGGAGCAGGTCAGCAATGCGGCCATCACGCCTGGACCTGCGCAACATGTTGTATTTCTCTGCATGCCCATTCCCGAAAATGGGCATGTATATACGGTTATGCATCCAACTCCGGGATGCTGGCTCTCCGGACATCGACGTCCGGTAATGGGTCGCACGACAGGTATCCGCCGTCCGACCCTCGAAAAGGTGTGGGTTCGGGTTTACTCGACGATGGCGCAGGCCGGACACTCGTCGATGCATGCGCCGCAGTCGACGCATTTGTCCTGGAGAATCACGGCAACGTCCTCGATGAGGATCGCATCCTGCGGGCACACATCGGCGCACGCACCGCATGCGACACATTCGCTTGCTTTCACGGTAGGCATATGCTTCACCTGCGTGAACATACCTGGCGTGCCGATATAATGGTTCGTTTCGAATGTCGGAGTCCGGACGAAACTGCGCCCGGGGGCTCGCAACGGTTAACCGTCGTCGCGCCATCATCCGGGACGTGAACGGACGCTCTTTCGCCGCGGAGGGGATGCTTTACGACAGGTTCGGCCGGAGGCCCGGATGGGTCACGTCCGAGGACGGGAGGGTCACCGGGATCGGCACGGGACAATGCCCCGTGGAACCCGACGGCACCGGCCTCATCGTCACCGACGTTGTCAACATGCACACCCACTGCGCCGACTACGGCCTGACGATCCCCGAGGGGATGTCGCTGGAGGACCTCGTGGCCCCGCCCGACGGACTGAAGCACCGGTATCTGAGGGAGACGCCGTCCGACGAGATAGGGAGCGACATGGCCCGTTTCTCGCGCGATTCGAGGAGCTCCGGCTCCAGGACGTTCGTGGACTTCCGCGAGGGCGGATCGGAAGGATGCAGGCTGCTGAGGGCGAACTGTCCCGACGCGGTCATCCTCGGAAGGCCGGTATCGCCGGAATTCGACCCGGAGGAGGTGGAATCCATACTGGAGGTGGCCGACGGCATAGGCA
>CAVDQR010000209.1:0-2302 GCA_963611065.1 Bacteroides ovatus | reverse complement strand
GAACGCGACGGAACGTCGCGGAATCGAACAACGGCAGCCGACAGGCTGGACCTCGAAGGCTCGCGTAAGTGGCGAACTCAGGATGAAATTACGCCTGTGGCCAGAAGGAACAGTTGCAGAAGCAAAGCTGATTTCATTCTGCGGATGTAGACCTCTTGAATCCCTGCAGTTCTCATAGTTTCCATCATATTTGAAATACGATGTTCTATATGATTATCGTAACGCATTCCGAATTCTGTTTTACTGATTGTCTGTATCGGATAGCGTTCGCTTAATGGGAAGCAGAACACGAGCCCTATTGTGATGATCGATGCGAACGCGATGAATGCCAACGTCGAAGGTACCGGGCAACGGTGAGTCTCTAGAACGTATATCGGCAGCATCACCGCGATGGTGGCACAGAGGCTGCTGTATGCGACGCAACTCTCCAGAGTTCTGTGGTTCCCCTTGACAGCTGCCCTCATTTCCTCGAGCTTTTTCTCTTCCCATTTGCCCCATTGGAGGGTCAGACCCGAATCCTATATGACCTCAGACAGGGGCCCCGTGCCTGCTTCGAGGTAGAACTCCACGGTCGTTTTTCCGAACATGGATGCCTCGTCATATTCCTAATATATGATTTGTCGCCGGGGAATCAACTGTTACCGGTCCTGCACCTCTTCGACCCTGCCTTCCAGTTCGAGGTAGATCTCCTTCATCCTCTCCAGGGTCTCCGGCTTCGCGTCCCACATCCCGCGGTCCACGGCCTCGAACAGACGGCTCATCATGTCCATCATGGCATGGGGGTTCTCGTCCTCCATCCACTCCCTCGTATCGTCGTCGAACAGGTACGTCTCCGTGAGCTTCTCGTAAACCCAATCATCGACGATATCGGACGTCGCGTCCCATCCGAACGTGTACTCGGTCAGATTCGCGATCTCCGCCACCCCGCGGTAGCCGTGCCTCTTCAACCCGTCGATGAACTTCGGGTTCAGGATCTTGCTCCTGTAGACGAACTGCAGCTCCTCCTTGGTGTCCCTGGTCCTCACCCTGTCCGGGTCGGAGCCGTCGCCCATGAAGGACATCGCCTCCCCCTTCCCGTAGGCGCGGACGAAGGAGTTCATGCCGCCGAGGTATCCGTACACGTCGTCGATGTCCAGCAGGTCGATCTCCCTGTCGGGCATGTTCTTCACGGTGGCCTTGACGTTCGAGAACCTCCGGACGAACTCGTCCTTCATGCACTCGCCGCCCATCCCCCTGCCGTAGGCGTAGCTGCCCCAGGCGGTGTAGATGTCGGCGAGGTCCTGGACGGTCTTCCATTTGCTCGTCTCGATGGCATGGTTCACGCCCGGGCCGTAGGCCCCGGGCGGACAGCCGAACACCCTGACGGATGCTCTGCGTCTCGCTTCATCCACGGTCAGGCCCTTCTCCATGCCTTCGACGATGTCCTTCCTCAGATTGGCGGCCAGGATGTTGTCGTCGTCCGATTCGTCCAATCCCGCGATGAGCTTCACCGCATCGTCGATCAGGTCGATCAGATTGGGGAAAGCGTCCCTGAACAGCCCGGTTATCCTGACGGTGACGTCGATCCTCGGCCTCCCCAGCTCCTTCAGGGGCACCGGTTCGATATCCACCACCTGTCCGCCGTTGGACGACCACACCGGGCGGACGCCCATCAGCCACAGGATGTAGGCGACGTCGTCTCCGTTGGTCTTCATGGTGTCCGTGGCCCAGACGATGAAACCGACCTCCGTCGGATAGCTGCCTTTGGATTCGGTGTACTTGGCTATCATCTGGTCGGCCATGCGCACGCCTATCCGCCAGGCGGCCTTGGTGGGGACGATGTCGGGGTCGATGCCGTAGTAGTTGCGCCCCATGGGCAGGATGTGCGCGTTGCCCCTGGTGGGGGCGCCCGACGGTCCCGGGAGGACGTACCCGCCGTCGCAGGCGTGCATCATGTTCCCCATCTCGTCGGTCATCCTGGCGAGGTTCGGGACCAGGGTGTCGCAGATCCATGCGACCGTGGTTCTCAGGGATCCGGAATCGATCCCGCGGAGGCACTCCTCT
This sequence comes from Bacteroides ovatus, assembly GCA_963611065.1. GTDB lineage: Archaea > Thermoplasmatota > Thermoplasmata > Methanomassiliicoccales > Methanomethylophilaceae > Methanoprimaticola. Next base: position 259 of record CAVDQR010000209.1, on the reverse strand, counting down.
TTGCGGTATCCGAGGGAGTGCATCCTGTCGATCAGCTCCATCGTCCTCGCATCGATCCCGTCGAGCAGGACGCTGTTCAGCTCCCCGCCGGTCGTCCCCGTTCTATCATCTATTATTGAATCGAGGTCGAACCCCATGGACTCGGCCACCGATGCTCTCAGCGACGGGATGTCGCCGTTGCGCAGTCTGGAAAGGGAGTACACGCTCTCCTTCAGCAGGTCGCCTTCTGGCGCCCGGCCGAACACATGGAGTCCGTCGC
>CAVDQR010000208.1:0-2307 GCA_963611065.1 Bacteroides ovatus | reverse complement strand
TCGCGTTTCAGACCGAGGTCGCCTGCGACCTCCAGGGCCTTGATTATCCCGGCGGGTACGGGGCACGCGGTGTGGGGGATCGCCTCGGCGGCGAGCTTGTACACGGACGAATCCATGAAGCTCGCCTCGACCTCGGCGTACGGGCTCATGGGCTCCAGCTTCCAGGACATCTTCAGGACGTTCGGGCAGTCGCTCTTGATGTCGATCTGTATCAGTCCCATGCCGTTGTCCTTGGCGGTTATCAGCGTCTTCATCTTGCATACGCCGCCGTCGACGCATACCTTGCATTCCTCACTCATTGTCGTCACTCCTTAGCCTGATCAGGTTGTTCGCCCCGGCCATGGTACGGATATCGACGACCCCGATGACCGCGATGATGCGGTTGTCGAGCTCGATGGGGGTCACGATGACCCTGATCCCCTTGTACGGACCGGAGGTGGCGATCTTGCGGATGGTGGTACCCGCGTTCATCACCTCTTCGAGGACGGGACCGTCGTACGCGTTGTCGATGACCGCCCCGTTCTCTATCCTGATACCGAGGTTGTCCCTGCTCTTGGCGCAGACGGGCAATCCTCCTACCAGGTCGTGTATTGCGAACGCCAGGGATATAATCTCATTGCCCGCGTTCTTCGGTGTAAAGATGTCTTTAAGGTCGCGGGTGAACTGCAGGCCGCCCATTATGGTCAGCCCGGCGGTGACCGCGCCGATCTCGGCGATCTCGTTGGTGGGTCCCGTTCCGATGATGACCACATCGTCGTTCCTGAGGGTGAAGAGCGTGCGCACCTTCTCCGAGATGGCGTCTTCGACGGGATAATCGGATCCGGGGAAGACCAGGTTCCCGTCCACGCAGACCAGCGTCGCCCGGCGGTGACCGCGCCGATCTCGGCGATCTCGTTGGTGGGCCCCGTTCCGATGATGACCACATCGTCGTTCCTGAGGGTGAAGAGGGTGCGCACCTTCTCCGAGATGGCGTCCTCGACGGGGTAATCGGATCCGGGGAAGACCAGGTTCCCGTCCACGCAGACCAGCGTCGTGGCCCCCGTGGCTCCGGATTTGATCGCCGCGTCCCTCTCCTCGCAGCCGAACTTGACGTCCTTGGCCCTCTTCGGCACGCGGACCGCGCAGTCCTTGTCGCCGATGGTGAGGTCGCTGATGGTGACATCGGCCACGTCCATGTGGTACGTGAGCTTGAACTCGAGACCGCGGTCCGTCAGGAGGATGCCGCTCTTCCCGATGGTGATGAGCCCCTGCTCCTGGAGCTGGGACAGTATGGTCCTGGTGCTCCCCTCGCCTATGCCCAGCAGCTGCGACAGCCTCTTCCTTCCGACGGGGATGCCCTCGTCGAGGCTCTCCAGCGCCTTCCAGATGTGATAGTCGTTGAACTTGGGCACCGGTCCGCCCAATCTGTTCGCCCTCGGCATCATGATGGATATATCGTTCATCCAATCTTAATAAAGTTGCCCCGTTGGCACTTTCTTCCGTCCCTGGCTGCCAAGAAAAGTACACGGCGTTAACACGGCCTAACTTCGAAGGGCGAATGGGTACCCTTTATATCGGCTGAGTAAATCGGCGTCTCATGGCTCAAGACTCGACGGAACTTCTCGTTATCGAGAACGTATCGAAATCCTTCGACGGGAGATGCGTGCTCGACGACTTCAGCGCAAGGCTGTCCACCGGGAAGATCATGGGACTGATCGGGAAGAGCGCGGCCGGAAAGAGCGTGCTCATCCACATGATCAGAGGGAGCGAGGAGTACGCGCCCGACAAGGGACGCGTCATCTACAACGTCAACCGCTGCCGCGGCTGCGGGAGATTGGACCTGCCCTTCAAAGGGAAGCCGTGCACCTCGTGCGGAGGGGAGACCGAGACCCTCGCCGTCGATTTCTGGTCCCTCAAGCCCGACGACCCGCTCAGACAGGCCGTCAAATCGAGGATCGCGATCATGCTCCAGAGGACCTTCGCCCTGTTCGGCGACATGTCCGTCGTGGAGAACGTCATGGAGGCCATCCCCAAGGAGATCACCGGGGACGCCAGGACCGACAAGGCCATCGAGCTCCTGGAGCTCGTCAACATGACCCACAGGACCACCCACATCGCCAGGGACCTGTCCGGAGGGGAGAAGCAGAGGGTCGTCATGGCCAGGCAGCTGGCCAAGGAGCCGCTGTTCTTCCTCGCCGACGAGCCCACCGGTACGCTGGACCCCACCACCGCCGAGATCGTGCACTCCGGATTGGTGGACTACGTGAGGAGCAGGGGCATCTGCATGGTGTTCGCCTCCCACTGGCCCGAGGCCATCGAGAGGATGGC
>CAVDQR010000207.1:0-2351 GCA_963611065.1 Bacteroides ovatus | reverse complement strand
CAGCTCATACTGAAAAAGCTGGAATTCCTCGAGGGATACGGTCTGGTTACCGACAGGATGATGAGATGCGAAGACTCCCATCATATGGCGCGCTACTGGGCGCTCACTACCAAAGGCAAAGACCTGAGTGAGCACCTGACAGCTGCCGAGAAGATCCTGGATGGGACTTTCGACCTCGAGACGAACTCGGTGGAGGAGGTGCCCAAGGAACACTGAACGACCCGCCCGCGGGAAAAGGCGCGTCCCAGCTGCGTGCGGGACGGATCCCGCGGGTTCCTAAACCCTTATAATAAGGCCCCTCATAGCCTCGCTCCATAGGTGAACGACATGAGCGATGAAGACGACTATATGGCACTGCTCAACAGGGCGAAGATCGCATGCCCCGAGACGATCGAGAACCACGAGAGGTTCGAGCTTCCCGAACTGGACATCCTCCAGGAGGGCAAGATCACGATTTTCAAGAACTTCATCGACGTCACGGACAAGCTCAGGCGCGACCCGCAGCACCTGCTCCAGTTCCTCCTGAAGGAGCTCGGGACCCCCGGAAGCATCGAGGGAAGGCGCGCGGTCTTCAAAGCCAAGATCGGAACCCAGCAGATCGACGACAAGATCCAGATGTACACCGAGACCTACGTCATCTGCTCCGAATGCGGACTCCCCGACACCAAGATGGTCAGGGAGGACAGGACGCTCATGCTCGAGTGCGAGGCCTGCGGAGCCCGCAGACCCATCACCGTCAGGAAGGGGGTCCGCGTCGACAACACCAACACCCTGCGCGAGGGCGACATCATCGACGTCCGCATCACTGACGTCGGGAAGAAGGGCGACGGCACGACGAAGTACCGCGACTATCTGATCATCGTCCCCGGCACCGTGAAGGGCGCCAGCGTCCATGCGAAGATAACCAAGATCTCCGCCAAGACCGCGTTCGCGGTCCCGACGACAGAGCCCTGCACCCGCTGATGAAGTACTTCGTCGAGTCCTACGGCTGCACCATGAACCGCGGCGAAGGCCGCGGTCTGGCCGAGGACATGGCATCGCTCGGTTTCGAGCCGGCCGCATCCGCCGAGGAGGCGGATGTGGTCGTGCTCAACACATGCACCGTCGTGGAGGCCACCGAGAAGCACATGCTCTCGAGGATCTCCAAACTGCGCGCATCGGGGAAGGAGGTCGTCGTGACCGGCTGCATGGCCAAGGCCCAGCCCGGTCGCGTGGAGATCCGCCTGCCCGACGCGCCCATCATCCCTCCCGAGGATTACGGTTCTTTCAAGCAGAGGATCCTCGACAGGTACGGGGTCCAGGGATGCGCCACATCCGTGGACTTCGGTTCGGAGGCCATCCTGCCCATAGCGCAGGGATGTCTGGGCAACTGCTCGTACTGCATAACCAAACTCGCCAGGGGGGACCTCAGGAGCTATCCTGCGGACGGCCTCGTGGCGAAATTCGATTCCTTCCTGAACTGCGGTTCCAAGGAGATCCTCGTCACCGCACAGGACACCGCCGCCTACGGACGCGACACCGGCGGATCGCTGCCGTCTCTTCTGAAGAGCATGCTCTCCCGCGAAGGGGAGTTCAGGCTCAGGATCGGTATGGCCGATCCGGAGAGCGTATGGCGCGTCCGTGAGGACCTAACACCCCTCATGGATGATGAGAGGCTCTACAGGTTCGTCCACATCCCCGTGCAGAGCGGGAGCGACGCGATCCTGAGGGCCATGAGGAGGAAGTACACCGTCGAGAGGTTCTTCGAGCTGGTGGACGACCTCCGCGCCGACGTCCCCGGCATAAGCATCGCCACGGACGTTATCTGCGGCTTCCCCGGGGAGACGGACGAGGACCACGGCAAGAGCGTGGACCTCGTGAAGAGGCTCAGGGCAGACACGGTCAACATAACGCGTTTCTCGGCCCGTCCGGGCACCGATGCGGCCAAGATGGAGCAGGTGCACGGCAGGATATCCTCCGCCCGTTCCGCCGAGCTCACGGAGGTCAAGAACGCCACGGAGCTCGATGTCAACACGGGGCTCGTCGGAAGGTCGTTCCTCGCGCTGGCAACGGAGAAGGGGAAGGACGGGACGATCATGAGGACCGGATACTACAGGCCCGTGGTCGTCAGATCCGACGTCCCTCTGGGGACGTTCGCCGAGGTAGAGGTGACCGAAGCCAGATCAACCTATCTCATCGGAACCCTAAAGAACGACCGACGTTTACGGCGGTCCACAACAGTCCCGTAGTGTAGTGGTCAATCATGCTGGCCTTTGGAGCCGGTGACTCCGGTTCGAATCCGGACGGGACTACCAGATTCTCATGACGATGCCCGGACAGCGCGAGCGCTGGACGGTTCGATGCTACGATGT
>CAVDQR010000206.1:0-2362 GCA_963611065.1 Bacteroides ovatus | reverse complement strand
CACGTTCGGCTACTTCCGCTGCTACGGCATCGGCGTCCCGATGGACAAGATGGACGCCATCCAATGGTACCGCAAATCCGCCAACCAGGGGTATGTGGAAGCGCAGTACGGCCTCGGATACATGTGCGACAAGGGGGAGGGCATCGGCGTCAACAAGATGGAGGCCGCCAAATGGTACATGCTCGCCGCCGACAAGGGTCACCCCGCCGCCCAATGCAACCTCGGGATCCTCTACTTCAACGGATGGGGCGTCCGTCGCGATCCGGCGGAGGCGTTCCGCATGTTCTCCCTATCGGCCGAACAGGGGAACATGGATGCCATGTTCAACCTCGGCAGGATGTACGAGACCGGTCAGGGCGTCGAGGCCGATGCCAACCTGGCGATGAAATGGTACACCGAGGCCGCGAGCAAGGGCGATCCCCATGCGCTGTATCTCGTCGGACTCAGATATCTCCACGGAGAAGGCGTCGAACGCGATCCCGAACTAGCCGCGAAGATGCTCATTGCTTCCGCAGAACGCCGCGACACCGATGCGATGCTCACGCTCGGCATGATGTACTACTCCGGAACAGGGGTCCCGATGAACTACATCAGGGCCCACGACCTCTTCGCCGGGGCCGCCCATGCCTGGGATCCGTTGGCGATATTCATGCTGGGCATGCTCTACTACAACGGCGAGGGCGTGGAGATATGCGAAAGCAAGGGGATAGGCCTGGCGAAGCTCGCCGCGGAGATCGGATGCCCCGAAGCGGTCGATTTCCTGGCGAGGATATCGCGCGAGTGAACTCTGCAAATATGCCTGATTCTGGACATCTTTGCACATTCACTTTCTTAGTATGAAGCTGGATGTCCACCGAAATAATGTTCCGGACGGGTCCCTCCCCCGCCCGGTAAGAGGTTCATCCCCAGTGGACCTTGTCCCTGGGAACGATCTGGATCTTCGCCCCGCAGTAGGGGCAGGAGTGGAACACGGTCTCGATGCCCTTGGCATCGTCACCGAGGAGGGCGGGACCCTCCTCGCTCTCCGTGAACACCATGTACTGGCCCAGGAGGTCCTCGAGCATCTTGGGGCAGCACGCCGCCTCCACATCCACATCGGAGAGCTGCAGCTTGATCACCGGCCTGGCCTTCAGCTTCGCGTTGCGCTCCTCGGTCAGGATGTCGTCCAGACGCTGCGCATCGATGTCCGCGCCGGGGTAGCCCATCATCGCGGCGTACGCCAGGAGCCTGACGGCCTTCTGCCTGTCCTGGGCCACGCCGATGCCGTTCTCGAACATCAGCCCGAGGTGGTACATCGCGCTGGGGTCCAGCTCGTCCGCGGCCTTGCCGAGGATCTGCGCCCCCTTCTCCGGGTCCGGCTCGACGCCGTCCCCCGAAGCGAGGAGGATGCCGTACTCCCTCATGGCCGGGACATGGCCCTGCGCCATGGCCTTGGAGAACAACTCCGCCGCCTTGGCGGTGTCCTTCGCGACATCCGTGCCGTAGAGATACTTGACACCGAGCTGGAACTGGGCGTCCATGTCCCCGTCGTTAGCTGCCTGCTCCAATGAAACCCCTGTGGTCATTCTGATCGGTCCTGGAACGGTCGCGCACCATATTAAGGAAAGGGTACGAAATGAAATTCCGAACCCCCGTCTGAACGGTCCCGGGAAGGCATCCCGTCCGAAAACCGCTATATACAAATTCCCGCTGGGTGGCGATATGGACGGAAAGGCTTCCATCGGACACGCGGTGGCGTTGTGCACCGTGATCGTCTGGGGAGCCACGTTCATCTCGACGAAGATGCTCCTCGATCATTTCACTCCGATCGAGATCCTCGTCATCAGATTCCTCATAGGGTTCCTGGCGCTCTTCGCCATCTACCCCCATCTTCTCCGCATCGGCGATATCCGCCGCGAGGTCTACTTCGTATTCGCCGGATTGACGGGGGCGTGCATGTACTTCCTCATGGAGAACATCGCGCTGACCTATACGATGGCGTCCAACGTCGGCGTGATCGTGGCGGTGGCGCCGTTCTTCACCGGGATCCTAATGCACTTCTTCTGCCCGGGGGAGGAGCCTCTCACCAAGTGGTTCTTCCTGGGATTCGCGGTCTCCCTCACGGGGATCGTGCTGGTCTCGTTCAACGGCGTGTCCTTCGAGCTCAATCCGCTGGGCGACTTCCTCGCCGTATTGGCGGCCATGACCTGGTCGGTCTACTCGGTCCTGCTGAAGAAGATCTCCGCCTTCGGGTACGACACCATCCCCGTAACCAGGAGGACGTTCATGTACGGGCTGCTGTGGATGCTGCCGTTCGCCCTGGCCATGGGATTCGATCCCGACTGGGGCGCGTTCGGGGAACTGACGCTGGTCGGCCACATCC
>CAVDQR010000205.1:0-2365 GCA_963611065.1 Bacteroides ovatus | reverse complement strand
GAGGAGGACGGGAGGATGGAGTTGGACGTGGACAGGATATTCCTCGACGAGGCCGGCTACTGCGGGTTCGTTCAGGCGCTGTCCCTGTTCTCCAACGGCGTCCCCGTCGCGATGCTCGGCGACCATATGCAGCTGCCCCCGGTATCCGAACTGGATCCGGAGCAGGTGAGGTCATGGGCATCCCGTCCCTGCAGGATGGAGGATTCGTTCCTCTGGACGCTTCCGGCACTGGAGTGCGAGAAGGCCCTTTCCGTCGGGATGGAGGACTTCAGGCGGTCGTACCTGGCGGATGAGGGGCCGAGGTTCGACATAACATCCAGGTACGACCTCACCAGGACCAGGCGTTTCGGGTCCAACCTCGCCACTGTGCTGGACCGTTACGTCTACAGGAACGGCCTCTCCGGGGAGGACGGGCACGACATCGACATAGCGTGCTTCGACGCGCAATGCTCCCACAGGGAGAACAGGGAGAACGACGCCGAGGCGAGGATGGTGTCCGAGCTCCTGAAGGCGGAATCCCCGGATCCGAAGGACGTCTGCATCCTGACGCCGTATTCGGTGCAATGCTCGCTCCTGAGGTCCAAGGTCCCTCGGAGGTACAAGGACTGCGTGATGACCGTCCACGGGTCCCAGGGGAGGGAATGGGACACGGTGATCCTGAGCGTGGCCGACTGCGGGGTGATATCAAGGGACGTCCCGTTCAGGTTCACCAGTTCGGAGACGCCGATAGGTCTGAAGGTGATCAACACGGCCGTGTCCAGGGCGAAGAAGCGCCTGGTGATGGTCTGCGACAGGGGGTTCTGGGAATCCAGAGGCGACGAGCTGATAGGCGGGATAATAAAAGAGGCGGTTTGAGGGGCCTTCCGGCCCCTTGGAGTTTCACTCCTGGTCGATGCCCAGGGCGGCCATGATCTGCCTGAGCTGGTCCTTGACGTCCTGGACGTCGGACCTGACGCCGGAGACCTGGGAGCGCAGGGCGCGGTTGTCCGCCTCGAGGTCGGCGATGCGCTTCATCGTCTCCTCGTCCGCAGCGGGTGCGGGGGCGGGCTTCTCGGCCTTCTGCTGCTTGGCCTCCTGGACGAGGGCGTCCCTCCTGGCGCGGAGCGAGGAGGACATCATCTTCAGCTTGTCGACCTCGGCGTCGTTCCCGTCGATCTCCGCTTCCATCAACTTGGTCTCGATGGAGGCGAGCTCCTCGCCGATGCTCCTGATCTCCGACTGTACGTCGGTGGTCTTGGGGGACGCGGCGGGCTTCTCCGCCAGTCCCGCCAGGGATTCGGCCTCCTCGGAGGAGCGCACCTCGAATCCGGATGCGTTGTGGACGGTGGCGTTCATGCTCCTGCCGATGTCCGGCAGCTCCATCCCGGCCTGGATGAAGGAATCCTCGATCTCCCTCTTCCTGGCCAGCATGGCGGCGATCTTGTCCTGGATGCCCAGGACCTCGTCGGCTTTCTTGGCAGCTTCGGCGGGGCTGTCGGGGATGGCCTCGGCCATGTCCTTCAGCTTCCTGCTCATGCGGGCGACTTCGGTGTCTATGAATCTGAGTTCGCGTTCGTATTTGCTCGGCGGCATTCTTCAAACCTTCTTCTTTTTCTTCTTCTTCCCGCCCTTGTCACCATCCTGCTTCTTGGAGACGACGGCGGTGCGGTAGAGGTCCATGAGGTACTCGTCGGAGTACACCACTTCCCCTATGAGCTCCAGGGCGACGGGGTCGTCCAGGAGGGCCTTGATCATCTTCTTGGATCCGAGGACGTCCTTACCGATGGCGGTGCAGGTGTCCTGCAGCACGGAATCGATGAGTTCGGCGCGGATCTCGACGGCGTCCCTCTCGTTCTCGAGGTCCTCGGGTCCGAGGGACAGGACGTACTCCTCGTAGAGGTCCTCGTCGACGGGGGGTTCGGCATCCTCCACGGAGGCGATCGGTTCGCCGGCCAGGCCGGCGGCGACGATGCCGTATCCGCGGGCGTCGGCCTCGAGGAATTCGATGAGGTCGCCGTTCATCGCGATCCTCTCGGGATTCTTGAGGCGGTTCGCCTTCTTCCTGAGGGCATCCGCCTCGGATGCCTTCCTCTCGGCTGCCTGTTCGAGCACGGCGATGAGCTCCTCGGCCGTGCGCTGGTCGTCCGTGTCCTCTTGCATGGCCGGGGTGATGGCGATTCAGATTAAAAAAGGGGATTGGGGAATTTCATTGAGGTTGGATGGGTCTCGGTACCACGTCTAATACCCGGAACGGTGTAAAGAACGGTTCTTCCGTTTGAAAAATCATTCCGATCCGCTCGCGATCCCGCATCTATCCTTGGAAGTGACCTTCCTGAACTCCCTGAGCCCCATCCACATCAGGCACACGCCTCCGAACACATGGACG
>CAVDQR010000204.1:0-2422 GCA_963611065.1 Bacteroides ovatus | reverse complement strand
CATCTTTTCCGTATTTTGAGATGATGGTTGGGATTCCATGTCCGGTATTTTCGACGAATCCGTTCCGCATGGCCAATTTGAAGAGAGATTCGTTGACAGGGGAGCTACGTCCTTCGTAGAGATCGTCCATAGGTATGCCGTACGGAATCGACCCGTACGATTGTATCTCGATGCGATCATCGAATATCATTAGGACGGGTGAGTTTCCTGTATACCATCTGTTATGGAGACAAGCATTGTACCAGGCTTCTCTGACGCAATCAAGGTCGAAGAGGTCTAGATCAATGCGTCTTCCAGATGAGAACTCCAATTTCGTTTCGTTGCGTGACTGTATGGCATCGAAGATGAGTTCCATGCTTCTGAACATGCATTGGCCACCGTAGTCTCTTCTTTTTGAGAACACGGCCCGCGTTTCTCCTTGGAATTCGACAATCTGCATCACCAGATCGTTCTTGTCCGCTAGAATCATGGCGTTGTAGTTGAACACGCCCCCTTTGGTGAGAAGCCCTATGCTATTGAAGAAATTCGAGTCGTTGCGAGGATGGAGGCCATGGGATTCTAGCATGACGTTGAGAGTATGGAACGTGAGATTCTGTTCGTATGACTCCATCTCCCTCATCGCATCGTATCCTCTGGACAGCACCATCCTGGCCACAAGGTCGGGGGAGGCCGTTTCATTGGATGAGCCGTGTCTGACGTAGTATCTGCCGTCGTATGAATATGGAATTTCATAACCGCTCGCGTGCACGGAGATGTATTTCTTCCCATCGTCGGACTCCAGAACCTCGGTGTCGGCAAGGATGCGGGGTTGAATGTCGTTCCGTATCGCGTTTCTGATTTTCTCCAGAGTGGAGTCGCCGACTGCCAGCCCGATAATTTCACCGTTATCGTCGACGCCGAAATATACCGTGCCCTCGTTGGATCTGTTCAGCATCGCGGTGAGACTTAGGACCCCTTTATCCAGTTGAGTCATGCTCTCTTTGAATTCGGTGGTCTCGTTCTCGGTCCCGATGTTCATAGTATTGTTAATCGCTTACATATATTAATTGGTTTGCGAACCATTCCGAACTAGTTCGAACTAGTTCACCCGATTGGTTCATCGGTTCTCGGGTATGCTCTCGATCCTGCAGACGAATTTCGCATCGGCGGGCATGTGCCCCTCCGAAGTCCTCCCCAGGGAATAGGAGACGTGCGACGTCTCGCACAGCACGAACTCGTAACCGTCGACGGTCACCCTCTCCCCATCTCCATCCAATGTCAGGGCGGCCATCGCATGGTCCTTGAAGAGGACGAACGCCGTCCTGTACCCGCACAGCCCCATGAGGGTACCGTAGAGGAACACCGTGTCCTCGCAGTCCCCTCCGCCGTCCCACAGGGTCTCCAGAGGGAACTTCCAGAACTCGTCGGAATCCCTGGATTCCAGGTCGGTGATGTACGGGATGTTCTGCACGAACTTCAGAACGAACTCCGCGAAGGTCCTCCTGTCCATGCCGGCGCCCATCTCCTTCAGCTGGGTCGCCATCCCCTGCAGCGTGGGGTCGTCGGCGGTGTAGAACGCCTCGATGTGGCCCTGGATGCTCTGGTTGAACCTGGCGATGTTGGGATATTTGTGGATCGAGGCGTAGATCCCGCTGTACGGGATCGTAGCCTCGATGGTGTACGTCTCCCCGCCGAACTCCCAGGTCTGGGAGAACGATCTCTGCGCATCCACCAGGAACTCCATCGTCCGGAGGTACCCGTTGCGTTTAAGCTCGGCCTTGTACAGCCCCGGCCCCAGGCTGGCGATGCCGATGATCGGCTCCCCGTCGTCGTCGCGGACGACGCATCCCTCGAAGCCCAGGCCGTTGATGTCGGAGCCCTTCTGCACCACCGTGTAATCCGTCTCGGAGGCGGCCACGATCCTGTCCGTGGGGGACAGCAGTTCGAAGATGTACGTCCTGGACGTGGAGACGAGCTCCCCGTTCACGTACCATCCCTTGAACCCCTCCCCTTCGGCGGTGAGGGTCAGCTCGTCGCCGACCGTCATCTTCTGGACCCTGCCGACGGTTATCGGATACTCGGCGGTGACGTCCGGCGTGTAGACGGTGTCCGGCCTGTATTTGAACACCTCCGTGGTCTCCTGGACGATCCTGCCGTCGGAGGATACGATCCTCATGGGGACCATGAGGTCCCTGAGCCACATGCGGTTCCCGTCCTGGTCCTCCCACACGGTCTGGCGCTCCCCGTCGGATGTGCGTTCCGTGGAGACGTACCTCCAGCCGTCGGTCATCCTGTCCATCCAGGCGGATTTGGACGAGGTGTCCTTCCAGGACCCCTCGGTCCAGGCGTAGGTGAGGCTCCTGGATTCGGTCAGGAGGATCCTGCCGTCCTTCTGCGTGCCGTACCCGGATACGATGGATCCCTTGATCGTGGAGGGTTCGGT
>CAVDQR010000203.1:0-2449 GCA_963611065.1 Bacteroides ovatus | reverse complement strand
CGCGTAGGCGTCGTCGGGATGCTCGGAATCTATGAGCTCCCCGGCGGCCGTCATGCACATCCTGACGACAGCGCGGCGGTCGTAGCGGAAAGACCTCGGACCGAAGGCGTCCAGACGGGTTATCGCGATGGAATACTCCTCGATGGGGTCCCCGCCCTGCTCGTAGATGAGGGAAGCGATCTCGCAGTGGATCTTGACGAAGGTCCCGGGATCCACGGATTCCAGGGAATCGGCGATCTCCGCCGCCGATGTCAGGTCGTCTAGGGCGGATGTCCTGTAGCCCATCATCGCCAGGACGCATCCGCGGTTCAGATACGCCTCCGTGAGCGCTTCCGGATCGTCCCCGGACTCCAGGGCGTTGACCCTGCCGTTGAGCTCCTCGAGCGATGCCTCCAAGTGGGAATCCGCCTTCTCCATCGCGCCTTGATTCCGCACCGTAATCTTAAATCATGCGCGCGATTAGCCCGCATGAACCATGAGAGGATCCTTGCGGTCCACGACATCTCCTGCGTCGGCAGGTGCTCGCTCACCGTCGCGCTGCCCATAATCTCGGCTGTCGGAATCGAATGCTCCGGTCTTCCGACCGCCGTTCTCTCCACCCACACCGGCGGATTCAAGGGATTCACGTACCGCGACCTCACCGAGGACATGGTGCCCATCGACGAGCACTGGCAGACCCTGGACATAAAATTCGATGCGTTCTACACCGGATTCCTCGGATCGTTCGAGCAGATCGACATCGTATCCAAACTGTTCGACGACCTCTCCCATGAGGGCACGACCATCTATGTGGATCCGGTCATGGCCGACGAGGGCAAGCTGTACGGCGTCTTCGGACCCGACTTCCCCGCGGGGATGAGGAAGCTCTGCGAGAAGGCCGACGTCATCATGCCCAACCTCACGGAGCTGTGCCTGATGCTCGGCATAGAATGGCAGCCCGGGCCGTACACGCACGAGTACATCGATTCCATGCTGGACCGCGCGAAGGAGTTCGGCGTCAAGCGCATCGTGCTCACCGGGATCAGCTTCGAGAAGGGTCTGTTGGGGGCTGTCTACAAGGACTTCGACACCGGCGAGACCGGAGAGGTCATGAGGCCCGAGATCCCAGGATACTACCACGGCACCGGGGATGTGTTCAGCTCCGCCCTGGTCGGGGCGTGCGAATCCGGCGTTTCCCTCGCCAGAGCCGTCGAGGCGGCCATCAACCTCACCGTTTCGAGCATCAAGCGCACCTACGAGTCCGGAGAGGACATCAGGTACGGCGTCAACTTCGAGATCGGCCTGGCCGACTACATCAAAGAGGTCTCCGAGGGCAGGAGGGGATTCACCATGCTCCCTGCGGCCAACGACGAGGAGCTCAGGATCATCGCGTCCATGGGATTCACCGTGTGGAACGAGGCGTACGACGGAATCGTCCCCCAGGACCAGATCTACTACATGCTGAAGAAATACCAGTCCTTCGAGGCCCTGAAGGAGCAGATCTCCCACGGTTACACCTATCTGATGCTCAGGGACGGCTCTACGCCCGCGGGATACTGCGGATACGCCCCCGAGGACGACTGCCTGTTCCTGTCCAAGGCGTACATCCTGAAGGAGTTCAGGCACCACGGCTACTTCTCGAAGATCGTCGCACACCTGAAGGACGTGGCCGTACAACTAGGCAAGGACCGCATCAGGCTCACCGTCAACAGGGAGAACGCCAACGCAGTCGCGGCGTACAAGCACGAGGGCTTCGAGGTCGTGAAGGTGCAGGACGTCCCCATAGGCGACGGGTTCGTCATGAACGACTTCGTCATGGAGCTGAAGGTCCAGCGATGTTCATACCGACCACGGCCGACGAGGTCCGCCGTCTCGGGTGGGATAAGCTGGATGTGATCCTCGTCTCCGGGGACACCTACACCGACAACTCCTACAACGGGACGGCCCTCGTGGGCCACTGGCTGATCGACCACGGGTTCAGGGTCGGGATCATAGCCCAGCCCGACGTGTCGTCGGGGGAGGACATCTCCAGGCTGGGGATGCCCGAGCTGTTCTGGTCCGTCTCGGCCGGCTGCGTCGACTCCATGGTCGCCAACTACACCCCCACGAAGAAGTTCAGGAAGGAGGACGACTTCACCCCCGGAGGGGTGAACGACAGGCGCCCCGACAGGGCGTGCATCGCGTACACCAACCTGATCAAGAAGCACATGAAGGGGAAGCCGGTGATCCTCGCCGGGATCGAGGCCAGCCTGAGGAGGATCGCCCACTACGACTTCTGGTCGGATTCCGTCAGGAGATCGATCCTCTTCGATTCCAAGGCCGACGCCATCGTATACGGCATGGGGGAGCTGGCCAATCTGGAGATAGCCCGCCGCATGCGCGACGGGAAGGACTGGAAGGGCGTGGACGGGATCTGCCACATCGTCTCAGCGGAACCCGAGGAATGCCTGCGCCTGCCCTCTTACGAGGA
>CAVDQR010000202.1:0-2474 GCA_963611065.1 Bacteroides ovatus | reverse complement strand
TGACCACCGCCGAGGAGTACGACGGATCCCTGTCCGGAGCCCGCATCAGAGAGGCTGTCTCCTGGGGCAAGGTCAAGGAGGACGCCAAGAAGATGACCGTCGAGGGCGACGCCACCATCTCCCTGCCCCTCATCTACGCCGGCCTGGCGGAGAGGCTCCTCTGATCATGCCCAAACTCCTGATCCTCCCCGGGGACGGCCCCGGCTCGGAATACGCGGAGGCGGCCGGCAGGGCCGTCTCCAACGCCTCCGATTCGGTGGAGGTCGTCCTCGGGGACATCGGGTTCCCCGCCTACGAGAGGTACGGGGAGTACCTTCCTTCGGAGACCCTCGACCTGGTCAACGAGTGCCAGGTCGTGATCTGCGGACCGACGGAGCCGGCGGAGGACGTCCCCGACCCGCGCTCCGCACTCCTCGGACGCCTGGACCTCTTCGGCAGGTCCAGGAGGTTCAGGACCCTGGCGGACGGCCTGGGGACCCCCGGGACGGACATCACCGTCTGGGGGAGCTGCGCCGGACCTTCCGGCGACATCGCGGAGACCCCCGACGTGGACGGGGTCACCGTCTCGAAGTACATCCGCTCCGCATTCTACTCGAGGATGATGGGCGCCGCCCTGTCGGACATGGAGGTGTCCGGCATGACGCATGCGGTCTGCATCGCGCAGACCTCGCTGTTCCCGGATTCCAGCAGGCTCTTCTACGATTCCTTCGACGCCCTGTTCGGAACGAACGAGGAAGCCCACATGGAGATCGGCGACTGGCTCGCCGACGTCTTCGTCCATCCGATGGACTATCAGTGCGTTGTCGCGGCGGATCTCTATCTTTCTTCAGCCGACGGCGCGGCCGCCGGACTCACCGGAGGGACGCATCTGGCACCGACGAGATACGTCGGAGAGGGCGCGGATGTCATCCTCCCGGGATGCCCCGAGGGCTCCCGCACCGCCGACCCCGTTTCCTGCATGCTGTCGGCATCGCAGGCCCTCGCCGACCTGGGGCTGAGGGACGAATCCGAGCGCATCCTCGGAGCCGTCTCCAGGACCCTGACGGAGGACGGTTCCCTCCCGTCTCCGGAGAGGGCGCCCGATTTCCTGACCCGCGTCCTGTCCAGGATCCGACGGGATTGTTTAGTACCAGCTACGGCGTTCCCGTAGACATGAAGGACGCAGGACACAGGCAGGCCGTGGAGGCCGCCCTGTCATTCGAACGCGGCGAGAGGACGCCCGTCAACAACTTCGCGGTGGTCACCGCCGCCCGCTACGCCGGGAAGACTGTCGATGAGGCACGCTGGGACCCCCGCATCTCCGCCGAGGTGGCGGTCGACTACGCCATCAAAACGGAATCGGATTTCGTCAAACCCGTCCTCGACTCCCAGGTCCCCCTGCAGGACCTCGGCATGAAGGTCAAGTTCCCCGAGGACGACTACGGCAGCGTCCCCGGCCACATCGTGGAGACCGCCGAGGACGTGGACAAGCTGCACATCTTCGACCCCGACAACGCTTCGGAGTGCCCCGGATTCACGAAGATCCGCGAGGCCCTCTCGATCACCGCATCCATCCTCCCGGAGGACCTGCACATCTGCGGACTCTCCTGGGGGCCGATCACCACCGCCGGATACCTGATGGGCGCGGAGAACATGATGTTCGCCACCCTGGTGGACCCGGACATCGTGAAGAAGCTCGTCGCCAAATCCGCCGAGCTCGTCTCCTCCATGGAGACGTCCATGATCGAGAGCGGAGCGACCGTCATGTGGATGGCCGACCCCACCTCGTCCGAGGACCTGATCTCGCCGGACATGTTCGACGAGTACTCCAAAGCGGCGATCAAGAAGGTCATAGACGATGTGAACGCCATGAGCGACGTCCCGACGTTCGTGCACATCTGCGGGAACACCCTGGACACCATCCCCCGCCTGTTCGAAACGGGGGCGGACTGTCTGAGCTTCGACCATGCCGTCGATCCCGCCAAGGCGAGGGTCGCCGCGGGGAAGAAGCTGGCCCTCATGGGCAACGTGGATCCCGTCAGGGTCATCATGTCCGGAACTCCGGAGGAGGTCAGGGCTCACTCCTACAGCATCATCGACGGTGCCGGCCAGGAGGGCGGACTCATACTCGCGCCGGGATGCGAAACCCCCATTTCCAGTCCGTTCGAGAACGTTCTGGCCATGGGAGAGGCTGGCAGAACCTACTGGCAAACAAAATCATTATAAAGAGGGGGACCTTCCCCCGATTTACTGCAAGGGTAGTCAAGCATGGCCAACGACGCTAGCTTGAGGGGCTAGTCCTTAGTGGTCCGTGGGTTCAAATCCCATCCCTTGCACTCATCCTTTAACATCCCATCCGGTTCAGCCGTCAGGCTGACTTTTCTCGGAACCCGACCTGTTCACCGTCAATAGGAATCCAGCCAAGAAATTCCACCCTTCCCCTGTGCCAAGGTCGAGCTCTATTCCTACATCATCCCCCAGAAGCACCGCGTGTG
>CAVDQR010000201.1:0-2478 GCA_963611065.1 Bacteroides ovatus | reverse complement strand
CAACGTCCCCGTCGATCCCAGCCTGATAAGGTACGAGAACGGCGGCAGGACCGTCATCGTCGACGCCCATGCCATGGACAAGGTCGTCCTGAAGCAGACCGTGAGCCGCGGCTCCGAGACCGACACCAAGACCGCGGTCATGATCCCCAAGCACATGGACACCACCGAGGTCCGCAAGGTCACGTTCATCGACCGCGGAGAGGTCGTGAAGGAGCAGACGATCACGAGCACCGGGGTCGTCCGCGAAGGCGACCAGCACGTGTACCCCCCGTCCGTGAAGCGCGACGGATACGCCTTCAAGGGATGGTTCACGGAGCAGGAGCTGGTCAACCCGTTCGACCCGTTCAAGCCGGTGGAGAGGAGCCTCACCGTGTTCGCCGGATGGGAGTACGACTCGGGCAGCACCCAGGTCATCCTGGACACGTGCGTCGTCACCTTCAGGCCGGCCGAGGGCCTGTCCCTCGGCATCCTGGACAAGGGCTCCGACTGGGTGTCCTTCGACGTGTCCGTCAAGGAGGGCTACGCGTTCGAGGAAGGCTCCATAACGGTCCTCGCCGACGGTAAGCCCCTGGCCCCGTCGGACGGGAAGTACCTGTTGAGATGCACCTCCGACACCGACGTGACGATCGACGGGAAGCGCCTGTACACGGTCGCATACGACCTCACGGGAGCCGTCATCTCCGTGGACGGGTTCCAGGACCCGCCGAGGGTGTTCCCCGACGGGGGGCTCAAGGCCACCGTGAAGGCGTCCGGCGGCAAGGACCTCTCCATAAGGGTCTACTCCGACGGGAGGGACATCACGTCCCAATGCGTCAACGGAGACAGGATACTGATAGACTCCGCCACCGGGAACATCCTGATCGTGGCGTCGTCTTCCAGTGCGTCGACGGTGTTCCCCTGGATCTACGTCCTGTTCGCCATCGTCGTGTTCGCGGTGCTGGCGGCCGTCATCCTCCGCACCCATTCGGACGGACGGCACTAAACAGCTTAGCCTCCCCTCGGGGGAGGCTCAACCACCATCCCTGGCGCCCATGTCCTCCGCCAGGGACCCCTTATCATTCGTTCGCACCATCATACGCGTGCGATCATCCATCAATCCCCAAATACTGCGCCCCCATACACCCGCACATGAAAGGGACAAGGGCCGAGAGGCTTATCGCGAACGCAGAGGGCATGGACGCCGTCGTCATCGCCAACGACGGCGAGCCGTTCCTCGACTCCACATTCTGGTATCTCACGGAGCAGAACTCGGGGACCTTCGAAGGGTCCTTCGCGGTGGTCGGCCCCGGAGGGTCCCTGGACGTGATCGTCAGCATCCTCGAGGAGGAGGGCGCCCGCGAAGGCGCCGGGGACGTGCACGTCTACCACACCCGCGAGGAGCGCGACGGGTTCCTGAGGGAAGCGCTGAAAGGATGCTCCAAGGTCGGGTTCAACGCCCATTCCGCCACATACGCCGCGGTGGAGTTCGTCAAGAAGACCGTGGACGGGATCGAGGCCGTCGATGCCGGCAAGGCCATCGCCGACACAGTCTCCGTGAAGGACGAGAAGGAGATCGCGGCCACCCGCGAGGCCTGCAGGATATCGTCAATCGTGGCGGGGGAGATCCCGGGCATGCTCTCCGAAGGAGTGTCCGAGAAGGAGGTCGCCGCCAGGATGGACGCCCGCATGAGGGAGCTCGGAGGCACGGGGAACGCGTTCGACACCATCGCCGCTTTCGGAGCGTACTCGTCCCAGCCCCACCACATGCCCTGCGACTACCGCCTGAAGAAGGGGGACACAGCCCTGTTCGATTTCGGCACCAAGTACGACAGGTACTGCTCGGACATGACCCGCACGGTGTTCCTCGGGAAGCCCCCGGAGGTGCTGGAGAGGGCCTACGAAGTCGTCCGCCAGGCTCAGCTGGCAGGCATCGCGGAGTACCGCGACGGGGCCAAGGCCAACGCCGCCGACCTTGCCGCCAGGAAGATCATCGACGAGTCCGAGTTCAAAGGGAAGTTCATACATTCGTTCGGCCACGGCATAGGCATGGACGTCCACCAGGACATCTCCGTGTCCCCCAGGTCGGAGCAGGTGCTCCGCGCCGGGAACGTGGTGTCCGCCGAGCCCGGGATCTACATCCCCGGCGTGGGCGGGATAAGGATCGAGGACACCTGCCTGATAACCGAGGACGGCTGCGAGGTCCTGACGTCGTTCGACCATTCCTTCACGGTGGTGTGAGATGCAGTCTGTCGCGATGGAGAAGGCCGTGGACGCGCAGGACGTGCTGTCCGAAGCAGTCGCGCGCATGCAGGACCTGGGCGCGGAGTTCTCCGACGCCAGGTCGCAGACCGTGAAGGTCATAGGCGTGAGCTCCCTGAACGGGGGGCTGCGCCAGCTGGTCCAGAAGAGCACCGGCGGAGTGTGCCTCAGGGCATGGAACGGCGGGAGATGGGGGTACGGAACGGTCACGTCGTTCGACCGCGGAGCGGTGCTGAAGGC
>CAVDQR010000200.1:0-2479 GCA_963611065.1 Bacteroides ovatus | reverse complement strand
CGGCCCACTCGCGGAAGTACTCCATGACGGGTCCGCCGGACATCATACCGCTGGTTGCGAGCACGATGCACGGTTCGGGCGAGTGGCAGATCTCCTCCCTCATATCGGCGGTCTCGACGCGCTTGAATATGGGCGAGAGGAACGGGTTGTTGTTCTGCTGGAAGATCTGCGTCCTCAGCTGGCTGCTGAGGTACTCCGGATAGGCGGTGTGGATGGCCGTCGCCTCCCATATCATACCATCGAGCCAGACGTTCATCTTGGGGATCTTGCCGGTGCGCATGAGCTCCTCGATGACCAGCATGACCTCCTGGGACCTCCCGACGGCGAAGACGGGGATCAGAACGTGCCCGCCGTGCTCCACGGCCTGCTGCAGATAGTTGCCCAGCTGTTCGGAGGCGTCGGCCCTCGAGGGCTGCATGTCGTTGTGACCGCCGTATGTGGACTCCATGACGAAGGTCTCCAGCCTGGGGAACCTGGTGTTGGCGGGGTTGAACAGCCAGGTCTTCTCGTACTTGGTGTCCCCGGAGAAGGCGACGTTGTGCAGCCCCTCCCCTATGTGGAAGTGGGCGATGGCGGAACCGAGGATGTGCCCGGCGTTGTAGAACGTCAGGCGCACATCGGGCGCGATGTCGGTGACCTCGTTGTACTTCAGGGGGATGGTGTGCAGGATCTCCTGCCTGACGTGCTGCGCCTCGTAGGGGGTCTTCTTGTTCTCCCCGAATCCGAGCTTGATGTTGTCCAGCTGGAGCAGGGCCATCAGGTCCCTGGTGGGCGGGGTGCAGTAGACCGGCCCCTTGTACCCGTATTTGAACAGCGCGGGGAGCGTCCCGCAGTGGTCCAGGTGGGCGTGGGTGATGACGACCGCATCGAGATCCGCCAGGGGCTGGGCCTCGGGGATCCCGAAGTAAGGGGTGTTGTCCGATGACGGATCCAGACCGCAGTCGATCAGGATCTTGCTCTCCCTGGTGGTCAGCAGCGAAGCCGACCTCCCGACCTGCCTGAATCCCCCCATGGCGGTGACCCTGACCCACTGCTCGCCCTCGAGCTTGGGCCTGGCGATGCGCCTGGCGACGTAGGACAGCATGTCCTGGCGCTCCTTCTGGTTCGCCCTCAGGTATCCCCTGACGTCCGAGACGGTCTTGGAGGGTATGGGCGGGGCGCGGATGACCTTGACGTTCCATCCGGTCTCCTTGCGCAGGTCTGCGAGGAGCTTCCCCTCCTTCCCCACGACCTCGGAGAGGTTGATCGCCTCCACATGCGCCTCTCCGGTCTCCTCGAGGAAGTTGATGTCGAATATCTCCGCCTTCTCGGGGATCATCGAGCGGATTTTCTCCTCCACCTTGGCCGGGTCCTCGAGACCCGACGGGTCGGGGCGGATGTCCACCCTGCGGTGGATGGTCTGCGCCAGCATCCTGGCTATGGAGTCGTTGGCGGAGAGCTTCTCGTACTCGTCGGTGTAGATGACGACGAGGGGGCCCTCGAACTTGATCTCCTTGACGCGGACGTTGGGGGGCAGGGCACGGGTGACCTCCTCCCTCAATGAATCGAACTGTCTGTCGACATTCATGGATAGACCTGCTTAATGATTGGGAAGTGGAGAGAACGGGTTTGGGAAGGGGTTTCTGGAATGCTCCCCTCAGTTGGGGAACTTGAATCCGAGGTCCGTGCAGCGGGAGACGATCTCCTCGCGGGAGATCTGCTCATAGCCGTTCGGGCCGATGTAGGAGACCAGCATACCGTCGCCGGTGCAGTTGTCCCTCCTCCTGGCGGAGTTGAGGGCCGTGATGGCGACATCGATCCCCTCGTCCTTGGACATGCCCTCCTTGAAGGAGGACTCCAGGGCGCCCAGGGCGAAGACGGATCCGGATCCGACCGAGCAGTACTGGTCCTCGATGTATCCTCCGGCGCCGTCGATGCTGAAGATGTGTCCGCCGGTCCTGTCGTAGCCGCCGACGATGAGCCCCAGGTAGAATCCCTGGCGGATCACGCTGGCGACCAGGGTCGCCGCGGCGGTCACGGACATGGGGGAGCCCTTCTTCATGGAGTAGATGGAGATCTCGCTCTGCATGTAGCGGACCATGAGCTGCGCGTCACCGACGACCCCGGCGATGGTCATGCCGATGTTGTCGGCGAGCTGGTAGACCTTCTGGACATCGCTGTGGGCGATGAGGTTGCCCATCGTGGCCCTCTGATCGGATGCCAGGATGACTCCGTCCTTCAGCTTCAGCCCTATTGTGGTCGTGCCCGTCTTAAGAGTGTCCTCAGTCATGGTCAGTCTCCTATCAGTTGATGGAAAAAGGCACCGTCCTCGACCGTGCTGGTTGCTCCAAATCCCTCGATGCTATTTAAAGTGTGGGACAGAGGCCCAATCGAAGCCGAAGACGGGTCCTGAACGTGTGACGTACCGATCGGGACATGGCGTACGCTCTCAGATATCAGCATGATGTAACTTGGTCCTTTATATACAATGTCGATGAAT
>CAVDQR010000199.1:2036-2481 GCA_963611065.1 Bacteroides ovatus | reverse complement strand
ACATACGAGGATGCCATGACTCCTCCCTTCTTCACCTGGTCGTTCAGGATGGCGAGGGCGGCGGTGGTCCCGGGCGCTCCGGCGTATTCCATCCCCATCTCGTGGATGATGTCGGCGATGGAGTCTCCCACGGCGGGGGTGGGGGCCAGGGACAGGTCCACGATGCCGAAGGGCACGTTGAGCCTCTTGGACGCCTCTTTGGCGAACAGCTGCCCGACCCTTGTGACTTTGAACGCCGTCTTCTTGATCGTCTCGCACAGGACCTCGAAGCTCTCTCCGCGGACCTTGGACAGGGCGTTGTTCACGACCCCGGGCCCGCTGACCCCGACGTTGATGATGCAGTCGGCTTCGGTGACTCCGTGGAAAGCGCCTGCCATGAACGGGTTGTCGTCCGGCGGGTTGCAGAACACGACCAGCTTGGCGCATCCGATTGAATCGGCTTCCT
>CAVDQR010000199.1:0-1901 GCA_963611065.1 Bacteroides ovatus | reverse complement strand
CGCAGGGGTCATCCCCTTCTGGACCAGGGCGGAGTATCCTCCGATGAAGTTGACTCCGATCTTCTTGGCCGCTCTGTCCAGCGTCTTGGCGATGTGGACGAAGTCCCCGGGGGTCTTGCATGCGGCCCCTCCGACCAGGGCGATGGGGGTGACGGACACCCTCTTGTTGATCACGGGCACGCCGTACTCCAGGCCGATCTCGTCTCCCACGGACACAAGGTTCTCGGCGTATGTGGTGATCTTCCTGTAGATCTTGTCGCACATGGCGTCGAGGTCCGGGTCGATGCAGTCCAGGAGGCTTATCCCCATGGTGATCGTCCTGACGTCGAGGTTCTCGTGGGAGACCATCTCGTAGGTCTCGAACACCTCATTGAGCTCTACCATGGGAATCAGATCCTGTGCATCATTTCGAAGATCTCTTCGTGCTGGGCCTTGATGATGCATCCGACCTCCTTGCCCACGCCGTCGAGTCCCTTGACGAGGTCGTCGAACTTGCCCCCGAACCCGGAGACGTCGACGATGAGGATCATGTTGATGTATTCCTGCACGGTCGTCTGCTTGATGTCCAGGATGTTTATGTTGTTCTTCGCGAAGTAGTTGCAGACCGCGGCGATGATCCCGACGTGGTCCTTTCCCACCAGAGTGACTATTGTCCTGCTCATTCCTTCACCTTGTCATCTATTGAAACGTCATTTTGGAGCAAAGCGTACTCCAGGGAGTCCTTGAGCGCTATGAGGCTCGCCTCTATCACGTTCTCGGACACTCCCACAGTGGTCCAGCTGGTCTTCCCGTCGGTGGTCCTTATGAGGACCCTGACGCTCGCGGCGGTGGCCGATTTCTCGTCCAGCACGCGGACCTTGTAATCCGTCAGCCTGACGTCGTTGAGGGCCGGGTAGAACCTCGCCAGCGCCTTCCTCAGGGCGTTGTCCAGCGCGTTGACCGGACCGTTCCCGTCGGCTGCGGTGTGCTCGATCTCCCCGTTGCGCCCGACGACCTTTATGCTGGCCTCGGACTCCATCCTCCTGCCGTCGGTCTCGTACATGGAGATCCTGAAGGCAGTGATCTGGAACATGGATTCTATGTCGCCCCTGAGCCTCTTGACCAGGAGCTCGAAGCTCGCATCGGCGCCGTCGAACTGGTATCCGTTGGACTCCATGTCCTTGACCATGCGCGTGATGTCGGGGCTGTCGTCTCCTATGCGGAGGCCCAGCTCCTTCAGCTTCTCTGTAATGGTGGCCTTCCCGGCCATGTCCGACACGAGGATCCTGCGCTTGTTGCCCACGCATGAGGGGTCGATGTGCTCGTAGGTCCTGGTGTCCTTGACCATGGCGGAGACGTGCATCCCGCCCTTGTGGGTGAACGCCCTCTCCCCGACGAACGGCATCCCCGGCTGAGGGGGCATGTTGGCCAGCTCGCCGATGTATCCCGACATGGAGGTGAGGTCGTCCAGTCTGACGCCGCCCAGGTCCATGCCCATCTTGACCTTCAGGTTGGGGACCACGGTGCACAGGTTGGCGTTGCCGCACCTCTCGCCTATGCCGTTGACCGTCCCCTGCACCATCCTGCATCCGGCTTCCACCGCAGCGAGGCTGCATGCGGTGGCCAGGTCGGAGTCGTTGTGGCAGTGTATCCCGATGTCTACGGAGAGCTTCTCCTTCACCTTGCGGACCACGTCCGCCACGGTTCCCGGCAGGGTCCCTCCGTTGGTGTCGCAGAGGACGATCCATTCCGCTCCGCCCCTCTCGGCGGCCTTCAGCGCCTGGATCGCATATACGCTGTCGGACGCGTAGCCGTCGAAGAAGTGCTCGGCATCGAACATGACCCTCTTCCCCGAGTCCCTGAGGAAGCGGACGCTGTCCTCGATCATCGCGAGGTTGTCCTCCAAGGGTATGCCGAGGGCC
>CAVDQR010000198.1:0-2506 GCA_963611065.1 Bacteroides ovatus | reverse complement strand
CCTTGCCTTCCCGCTGTATCTCCTTGAGCATCCCGGACAGCAATCCCGCATCGCAGGACACCACCATCACCTCCAGGCACTTGTGGTTCTGAAGGTGGGAGTGCATCTGCGTCTTGATGACCTTCTCGTACTTCGCCTGGATGAGGCTCATCCAGGGGTCCGCATGGTTCCCCCTGACGATGACCAGGACGCCCTCCACGGTCCCGTCCAGGCCCTCGATCTCCCTGATGTCCGCCAATGCGGCGTTTATCGCCGTGCGGACGGCCTCGGACCTTCCCGAGAGGCCGTAGGTCTTCTGTATCCTGTCCAGTGCCGAGATGTTCTCGTCGTTCAACGACACGCTGATGATCCCCGTCTTCTCCACCGCCTTGCGTTAATAACATCCGCACGGTAAGCAATGCGGATGTTAATAACAATCCGCCAAGGTTTTAATATCATCCCATCGAGCACGAACGCATGGATTCATTGATCACGTTCACCCTCTACTCCATCCTGCTCCTGGTCGTGTCCATGGCCGGAGCGTTCCTTCCGAGGGTGAAGGAGCTGGACGACAAGCAGGCCCACCTGCTGGTGTCCCTGAGCGCGGGGATATTCCTCGGCCTGCTGTTCTTCCTGCTGCTGCCGGAAGCGATCGAGGAGTGCGAGCACGGGGGCGTGGACGTCCACGTCATGATGTGCGCGATCGCGGCAGGGTTCATCGCCATACTTCTGATAGAGAACCTGATGAAGCACCGCCACATGGGCACCTGCTCGTGCGAGTGCTGCCAGGACGCCCACAGCCACAAGATCACGTCGATGTCGTCATTCATCGGGCTCTCCGTCCACGCCGCGTGCGACGGCCTGGCGCTGGCATCGACCTTCATGGCCGGCGAGAGCGTCGGCCTCATCGCCACCGTCGGGATGTGCATCCACAAGTTCGTCGTGCTGTTCTCGCTGTCGACGACGATGGTCCTGGCCGATGTGGACAGGCCCTACGCCCGCCTGTTCGCGTTCTCGCTCATCACCCCCGTCGCGGGCATCGTGTTCTTCCTGGCCCTCTCCGGGATCGAGATCGACGAGTTCACCGGGATACCGCTGGCCTTCGCAGCCGGTACGTTCATGTACGTGAGCATGTGCGACATGCTCCCCGAGGCGTTCCACAGGAAGAAGCAGGACTCCGCGTCCCTGGCGCTGGTCATCGTGGGGATCGTGCTGATCCTCGTGTTCTCCCTGCTGTTCCCCCACACCCACTGAGGCCCGGAGGGCGCCCGGAGAAGGCGCCTTCCGGCGGGAACGCCGTTCCCTAACCCTTTATATATAAAACCTAGATGCGGAGCCCATGGAAGAGTCCGCTCTCTGGTATGTGTTCGCGGCCATCATCGTGGTGATGCTGACCGCAGATTTCTGGCTGAACCGCAAAGCCCACCACATACCCCTGAAGTCGGCCGCCATCCAGACAGGGGTCTGGGTGTCCATCGCCCTGGCCTTCGGCATCCTCCTGTTCCATGTCACCAACGACTCCACCCTGACGATGGAGTACTACACCGCATACGCCATCGAGGAGGCGATGAGCATGGACAACCTGTTCGTGTTCATCATGATCTTCGCGTACTTCGGCATAAGGGACGAGGAGCAGCACAAGGCCCTGTTCTACGGCGTCGTCGGGGCCATAGTCTTCCGTGCGATATTCATCGTGGCCGGAGTGGAGCTTATCAGCAGGTTCGACTGGCTGCTGTACATCTTCGGAGCCATCCTGATCATCGCGGCCATAAAGACGCTGACCGGGAAGGACGACGAGGAAGGCGAGAACAGGATCGCCAAGTTCATGAAGGACCGCTTCGACTTCGACGACTCCGAGGAGAGCCACGGGAAGCTGTTCGTCCACGTGAACGGGAAGAGGATGATCACCGCCCTGTTCCTGTGCATCATCGTCATCGAGCTCAGCGACATCGTGTTCGCCCTGGACTCCATACCCGCGGTCCTGGCGATCTCCACGGACACCCTCGTGATCTACACATCCAACATATTCGCCGTCATGGGGCTCAGGTCGCTCTTCTTCGTGATAAAGGGAGGATTGAACAGCCTCTGCTACCTCAAGTACGGCCTGGGGATCATCCTGCTGTTCGTGGCGTTCAAGCTCATGACGCACTCGTTCATCGAGATCGAGATCCTGTACTCGCTGGCGTTCATCATAATCGTCCTGGCGGTGACCGTCGTCGCCTCGCTGGCCCACGACAGGAAGAGGCCCGCAGAGCCCGCTTGAGCTCGATTTCCATCACAGGATGGGGTTTTCCCCATCTCTTTTTTAACCAATCCGCCCCTATCCGTGCCCTATGAAACAATGCATGGACTCCGAGAACCTCCACAAGAGGCTGAAGAAGATCTCGGGCCAGATAGCCGCCATCGACCGCATGATCGACGAGGACGTCCCCTGCGAGGACATCATCGTCCAGGTCAACGCCGTGAAGAGCGCCGTCCACAAGGTCGGGCAGATCATCATGGAGGGACACATCCAGCATTGCGTCCG
>CAVDQR010000197.1:0-2586 GCA_963611065.1 Bacteroides ovatus | reverse complement strand
ACTACGAACATGTCGTCTATCCGTACTACGATCCCGCCAGAGGCTGGATGTGCGGCCGCGAGGGGATATCCGAAGAACTCGCAGAAGCCATGTCCGAACTGCTGGACATACCGTTCTGCAGGGCCGGATCCCTCGATGGGGACTCCAGCGACTTCCTGCTCGACACGACGATCGCCGGTACATGCTACGTCGAGGGTATCGATGATATCCTGCCTCGGATATCGAAGGGCGACGTGCTCGTGCTGAAAAGGGACCCGGGGAACACCCACGACAGCCATGCCGTCAAGGTGTTCGCCGAATCCGGGGACAGGATAGGCTACATCCCCCGCAAGTGCAACGAGACGATCGCCAACCTGATGGACCAGGGGCGCGAGGTCGTCGCGGTCGTCCAGGATGTGGATCCCTCCCAGCGCAGCGTCCGCGCGCTCGTGTACATGATGAACAACGGGTATCTGGCGGTACGCCATTTCTCCGATGCTTCGACTCCCGAATTCGGGGTCGGGACCGTCATGGACGCCCTCCCTGTGACGAGGGAATCCGTCGGATTCGTGGATTTCAGCGAAGATCCCATTCATTTCACGTACGACATCGGCTTCGGATAGGAGGAGAGGTGGTACCTGCGCTGGGGGCTCAGGGCGTTCTCCATGGACGAGAAGTGGACGATGTTCGAGGAAGGGGGGACCCTCTTCTTCTGCCGCAGCTGGACCGGCATGTGCATCTTCAAGATGGTCCTGGGCGAAGGGGATACCCACGACGTCTACATGTTGCCGGATTTCGACCGCGAGTTTTTCGAGAAGGTCTTCCGGACCCTCCTCCGCTATCGCCTGGGCCCCTGTCGCATACCCGTGAACGCGATACCGCACGGGGTCAGAGGCAACATCATCCCGTGCATGCCGCACAGCGGGATATCCGTCGGGCTGAACGGAATGAATGGCTTCGGGATCAAGGATCTGGACCATCCGGGGTTCATGGATCAGCTGTTAGGTCAGAAGGATGGTCGGCGACGTCCTCCCCTTTGAGGATCCTGTCGATCTCCATGAGGAGGTCGGCGACCTCCTTCCCGGCATCCGTCAGATCCAACAGCACCGATGAACGGAAGGGCGTCTGCACCAGGAGTCCGGCATCCTCCAGGTTGGCGATCTTCGACGGGGTGCGGGCGTTGCGCGGGATATGATCGTAGAGCTCGGTCTTCTTGGAGTCCGGATGCTCGGCCAGGAACAGAAGTATCGAGATTGCGTGGCGGTCCTCCAGGACATCGGCGACGGAGAATTCGGTCTTCTTCCTGTAGTACATCGGTACGCCTCCGACATGCAACGGATCGAGTCCTCCGCGATCACAACATCACATCCAATGGTAAGGAACGGCGCCTCTGTAGATGACCCTGCGTGCTCCCCTATATCCATCCCTCCTTTACCGACATATACGTCGTGCTAATCTGATACGAAACGGGTAATACGATTCTCTATTGAAATATGATTTGTATCTAGGTATAATGTTCTTCGAATATAGATTATAAGATGACCTCAGAAGCTCATTTTTCAAGCACCATCCTGCAAAACCCAGCATTTTCTTACCGCTAATATGGCAATATTGTACCATATATGGTACAGATATAGATTTAGAACATCTGAACTTATAATAAGCAACTTAGTATTGGAACAATCACATAAAAGACGTTGGAATTATTGGATTATATCGATATGGAGGTACGAGCATCAACACGTCCGTAGTACAGTATCCGACACACCTTCCGAACCATCAATGGAACCATCCAAATACGATACCGTCCAACACCCCGGCATGAAGCTAGCAGAGGCGCTCATGGAACGCGCAGAGCTGAGGAACCGCATATCGGCCATCTCCGCACGTCTCAACGCCAATTCGAAGGTCTACGAGGGCGAGGAGCCCGCCGAGGATCCGAAGAGGATGCTGGAGGAGCTGGACACCGTCATCCCGAGATACGCGGAGCTCATCGCCCGCATCAACACGGCCAACGCCAACACCGTCGCATCCGACGGCCACACCCTGGCGGAGCTCATGGCCTCCCGCGACGCGCTCATCGCCAAGGCGAAGGTGCTCAACGACCTCATCGACTCCGCTATGGAATCCACCCATTCCTACCGCACGCCGGATATGCCGAAGCGCGTATCGACCGTCGACGTGCGCTCTCTGAGGAGGGAGTCCGATGCGGCCTCCAAGGAGGCGCGCGAGAAGGACGCCCTGATCCAGGCCACGAACTGGAGCACCGAGATCTGAGACGGCCGGCAGGTAGTCCGAGACGGAGCGGATGTGAACCCGACGGCAGGGTGACAGAGCCGTACCATTGGCTATGCCCTTCCAGGGACGGAGGGATTGATTTCAATGTCAGGTCCCGATTGTGAAGGTCACAGGTCAAGGTCATCGTAACGAATTCCACCATGCATCGGCCGTCGCGGACGAGGGCGGGTAAGGGGAACCGACCGTCGTCAAAACAGAAACTCATGTAACAATGAGTGGGACTCGAGGAATGCAACGCCGAAGTAGGAGGAATGCGCAGGAAACCCCGGTTGTCACGATCCGGCGACAGCCAGGGCCACACGAACGTCC
>CAVDQR010000196.1:0-2588 GCA_963611065.1 Bacteroides ovatus | reverse complement strand
CTGCCGACCAGCTCCTTGTTGTTCAGCTTCAAACCATCATCGGACATGATAACGCCCTGGAATGGGCATGATGGACTTAAACCCTTATTCATTCGATCTGGGTGGTACCTCATCGGATGCATAAGCGTACACGCTGACCGACCCCGGTATCCTCGGGAACGCATCGTCCCTGAACGAGCATCCGAACCTGTCGGCGGATGCCACCCTCCCGTTGAGCCCCTCGTCCGAGGTGCGGATCCTGGCGCACACCTCCGCGTTCCCGGCGAGCCTCTCCCCCGGGACCTCGCGCTCGACCGTCACCCCGCGGCCCTCCAGGTTCATGATGGCCATCTCGGTCCTGTTGCGCACGAAGGACCCCAGCTTCTCCAGGGAGTCCTTGCGGTCCGGCGCGTTGCAGATGTCGCACATGTAGTCCGAGATCTCCTCCATCGCGCCGCGCACATCCACCGCACCCGCCCGCCTGACCTCGTTCCTCAGGTGGGCGCAGGTGCCGTTGGCGTCCGACAGCTCGGACTTCAGGCGGACGTTCTCCGCCCTGAGCCTGGCGATCTCGTCGTTGAGACCCGCGACCTCCCTGCGGAGAGCGTCGGCATCCCCCTCGGAGGGTTCGACCTCCTTCTTCTGAACGAACGGGAGCCTCCCCGTCTTGACGATGACCTTCATGACCTCGGTGACCCTGACGCGCATGGCATCGGCATCCATCCCGGAGGTCCCGGGAGGGTCCATGGGGACGAGCCTGGCCCCGCACTGGCAGGCCAGGTACCTCTCGCCGCCGGGATTGAACGCCCAGCGGATCCTCGGCGTCTCGCAGTCGCAGGTTATCCCGTAGAAGGTCATTCCTCGCACCTCTTGGCCGTGGTCCCGTAGCCCAGGCGGTTGCCGGCCCTGTCCCTGATGGTGATGTCCAGGATGCCGTTGGAATCGAGGGTCATCTCCGGCCACATGGAGAAGCCCCTGGCCTTCCCCAGGTACTCCGGCGGGACCTGTACGGTGACCTCAAGGCCGTTGTACGTCTCGCCGGAGCCGTACTCCATCCACCCGTCGTCGGTGTCGGCCGCTTCAGATTCGTATATCCTGAAGCTGACGACGCTCTGGTTGTCCCTCATCGGGACGAAGGACGTCCTGGAACGGACGGTGATCCTGTCCGAATCACCGAAGGAGGTGCCCTTGAAGATCATGTTGTAGATCATCTCGTCCTTCCCGTCCCTGTGCGAGTCGAACCCGTAGGTGTGGGCCGCGATGTCTATGACCGTCGGCCCCTGGGCGCATCCGTCCGAGGAGGAGTTGAGCTTCGCGAAGACCGCCGCGCCCTTGGCTATCGCCTTGGAGGGTTCGAAGAGCTCCACGAACCCGTCGTCCGGGGACGTGGAGAACTCGGATGTGAGGCGCTCGCGGATCTGCGGCATGTTGCTGCCCCCTCCGACCAGGACTATGCGGTCCACGTCGGCGTCGCAGGACTCGAGGGTCCTGCGGACCACCCCGACGGCACGGTCCAGGAGGTCGATGGTGCAGGCGTCGAACTCCTCCCGGGTGACCTTGACCATGTACTCCTCGTCGCCGTCGTCGAACATCATCCCGGCCTTGTCGTTCAGGGTGAGGTTCTCCTTGAGGCGGGTGATGTCCCTCCTGAAGGCGGATTCGTCGGTCCTGGATTGGAACTGCTCCAAACCGACCTTCTCCATCACCAGGTCGGCGAGGTGGGAGTCCCAATCGTTCCCTCCGAGTTCGAGATCGCCTTCCTTCGCCTTGATCTCGTAGGTCATGGCGAACGGGTCGTGCTCCAGGACGGTGACATCCAATGTTCCTCCTCCGAGGTCGAAGACGAGGATGGTCTGCGGGGCGTCGTAGTGCTTCCTGATGTCGGCGCTGTACAGGTACGATATGGCTGCCGCGACGGGCTCCTGGACGACGGTGACCCTGTCGGTCCCGAGGCCGGTGATCCTGCCCATGGTCTCCTGCAGGAGACGGTTGTAGTCGGAGGCCATCATCTGCCCCTTGGCGATGCCGACGGGGGCGGTTATGGTGACCGCTTCGATCCTGTCGTCGGGGAACTCCCCGCTGTCCATGGCGCCCTTCCTGACCTTCGCCACCAGGTACGTGAGGTACTTCTCGATGACCTCCGCCAGGGTGTACTCGCGCCCTCCACTGACGACGGTGGAGGAGAGGCTGTCCGGGTCGGCCCTGACCAGCCTCTTCATGTAGCGGACGACGTCGTCCTCGTTCTCCGCCGCCTCCTTGCCGGTGCATTCGATCCCGTAGAGCTCCCTGCCCGCTTCCTCGGAGTACATGAAGAGGCTCGGGATGCCCTCGTTGGTGTCGCTCGCGTAGTTGGTCACGGGGATGAGCCCGCTCATGATGGCCGCGGATGAGAAGCAGGTTCCGAAATCTATGCCGACGATCATTCTCTTTTCACCTTTCGGATTATTGAACGATGCGAAGGTATTAGGAAAAATTCAGATATGGTCATACTGATTTTATTACCGTATCCTCCGGAAGATGCTGCCCGGACATGGTCTGAGGGAGGCCCGGACGGTCGTCGTGAGGGGATATGAACGGGGCATGACGATGTCGGCACGGTGGGATCATGG
>CAVDQR010000195.1:0-2619 GCA_963611065.1 Bacteroides ovatus | reverse complement strand
CGCCCGCAACGAGTACGAGTCGTACCTCCTCGTCGACTTCGAGAATGCGGATACGGGGATCAGGGACCTCTTCGACGACCTCACGGACATCCCGTTCCTCCTCCAGACGCTGTCTCACGCCATGCACGCGAAGCTCGTAGAACGCAGGTCGCTGATCATCTTCGACAACGTCCAGGAGTTCCCCCGGGCGAGGGAAGCGATTAAGTTCCTCGTGGCCGACGGAAGATACGACTACATCGAGACGAGCACCCGCGTCTCCCTGTACGAGAACGTCAGGGACATCGTCATCCCCTCGGAGGAGGAATCGATCGAGATGCGTCCGATGGACTTCGAGGAGTTCTGCTGGGCCGTGGGCGACGAGGTTACCGCGGACGGCATCCGCTCCTTATTCGAGAAGAGGGAACCGGCGGGGAGTCTCCACGAAACCTTCCTGAAGAGGTTCGCGGCCTACATGCTGGTCGGCGGCATGCCCGAAGCGGTGCAGGCGTACGCGGAATCGAAGGACTTCTCGAAGGCGGAGGACACGAAGCTGAGGATCCTCGACCGCATCCGCGAGGACATCGCCGAGAACGGCGGCAGGAGCAGGGTCAGGACGGGGAGGCTGTTCGAGGGCATCCCGAAGGCCCTGGCGAGGCGCGACAAGGTCCTGAGGTCCGGCGATGTGGATCCGAAGGCCAGGATCAACTCGTATTGCACCCCCGTGCGCTGGCTGGAGGCGTCGCGGCTCGCCGTCCCCTGCCTCGGAACATACTGCAACGGCGGGATCTTCCGGCCGGACGACCGGGTGAAGCTGTACATGATGGACATCGGACTGCTAGTCACCATGGCTATCGGAGGGGACGAGGAGAGGCTGCATGAGATCTACTCGTCCATGCTCTCCGGCGACCTCGGCATCCTGGAGGGGATGTTCGTAGAGAACGCGGTCGCGCTGATGCTGCGCAGGAGCAGAAGCGGACCCGTGTTCCATGCCTTCTACCGCAAGGGGTCCAAGAACCGCATGGAGATCGACTTCCTGATCACCGGGTTGAAGGGCGCCGACCGGGTGGACGTCAGACCGAGCGGGTATGCGACCACGGGATCGCTGGACGCGTTCGTGGAGGAGTATCCGAAGGTCCCGGGCAAATCGTACGTCGTATGGACGAGGGATCTGAAGCAGGTCGGGGACGTACTGTTCGTCCCGATCTACATGGCAATGTTTCCTCTGACAGGAATTCGACGCCGAGAGATCGGAATAGGTCGCAAGGTACGGCAACAACCCTGGATTGCCGGTGAGGCTCGGGGTCGAGGGCCGCAGGCCCGAGACCCGGGCCCTCACCGGCGGAATCACTCATTTTCTATGTCGGAATGACCCGAAATCGTTCATTTCAGAGCAGAATCGTCATTTTTCCCATCGAAACAGACCCGAATTAGCGTAATGGAAATTACCGTAATGGAGATTACGATGTCAATAAAACCCATATTTTGACCATTTTCTTGTCATAATCACGCATTATAAACATTGAAATACCATCAAACGATTACACTATCCCATGCTCCGCTCAATGACCCTGGACAACCTCCTCTCGTTCCGGCACATCCAATTCGATCTCAGCGGAAGGTCGGGCAGAGCGAAGAGCTGCGCCTTCGTCTACGGGGAGAACGGCTCAGGGAAGAGCAACCTGATCGACGCCCTGTTCCTCGCCAAAGTCTGCTCCGGAACCTCCTCCTACGACGGGAGCCTCAGGAATCTCGCGAAGAGCATGCGCGCGATTGGCTCCGAAGGCCCTATGAGGCTGGACCTGGAGTACGTCGTCGACGACTCCCTCGCGAAATACATGGTAGAGTTCGGGGAGGACGGCTCCCTTCTGACGGAGATGCTGGAATCCAAGGTCAACAGCCGCAGGGGGACGCTGTTCAGATGGACGCCCGGCGAGGAGCCCTATATGGTCCGCGGACTCGTCAGAGATTACAGGGTGAGGAACGGGGTGAAGGAGGCCGCATCCCGCGACCCGGGGGAACGCACCCTCCTGAGCATCCTCGCGGGGATCGCCGAGGATATGGGTGAGAGCGCCGGATACGGTCTCAACCGCAACCTGCTCTCCTTCATCGGGATGATGGACCGGACCGCCGTGATATCCGACAGGTCCCCTCCGACCGTGACGTATGGGATCGTCCTTCCGAACGGTCGCATCGACCCCTCCCGCGAGAGGGAGCTGGACGCTCTGGAGAAGGCGGTGTCGTCGTTCCTAACCAGGTCGCTCACCGACGTGGTCGGCGCGCATTTCGTCAAGGATCAGACGGACGCCGGGATCGGATACGAGCTGATGATTAGCAGGAGGATGCACGGGATCATCCTTGACATTCCCGCATCGATGGAATCCTCCGGGGTCCGCAGGATGATCGGCATCCTGCCCGCTCTGCTGTCCTGCGTCGGCGGGGGTTGCGCGTTCATGGACGGAATAGACGAAAACCTCCACGAAGGGATGCTCGAAGAGATCATCGGACAGATGCTCCCGGATATCGACGGCCAGCTGATTGCCACGGTCCACGACACCACCCTGATGGATTCCCTGCCCGCGGAGAGCGTGTACACCATCGCCATCGACATGGACGGGTACAAGGCAGTCAGGTGCGTGACGT
>CAVDQR010000194.1:0-2649 GCA_963611065.1 Bacteroides ovatus | reverse complement strand
TCCGGGTCCTCCTCCAGGGTCTTCAGGGGCTTCGCCGTGCCCTGGTAGATCCCGTTCATCAGATCCATCAGGAGATATCCGAACACGACGCATGCGAGGAGGACCATGGGTGCGATCCTCCTGCTCTCGGTCAGCCTGTTCGGATACAGGCGGATGTACGCCGCGAGGAGGTAGAACACGACGAGCACGGCGGGGGTCGCGACGTAGTCGAACTCCCTCATGCCCGAAAGGAAATACGCCGCTACCAGCAGCACCCCCATCAGGTATCCCAGCTCCTTCCTGGTCGTGCTGCGGACCAGACGGTTCAGCAGCGGGGCCAGGAGAAGGAGGATGATGTAGTCCGTGATGAACCAGTAATCGCGCATCAGCAGCGGGAAGAAGGTGCGGAGACCCACCTCGAAATCGTATTCGAGGATCCCCGCATACACCATCAGAGCGGTGATCAGGATGGAATAGAACCAGGTCTCGATCGCCAGACGGAGGATCTTGCTGATCCTCACGGCACCGGTGACCGTGTAGTACCCGGTGATCATGACGAAGCACAGGACCGCGGCCTGCCCCCACAGTCCGATCGTATGGTACGCCACCAGATTGAATGTGGAATATTGGGGGTACTCTATGAACCCCTGCGTATTCCCCACGAAATGGTACGCGACGATCAGGATCATGCAGATTATGCGCAGGACCTCCATGTTGGAGTTGCGCGCCTTCTTCTGCGTGCCGTTGGCCGTCCGGGAAGCCGTCTCCATTGGATCACCGATGTTCAGGATGCGCTGTGGAAGCGCCCTCTGACCGCCCCGAGAAGGCCTGCATCCGAACGTTCCGCTGCGGATGCGGGGCGGGTCTCGCACCAGCACATGTGCAGGACCTCCAGCATGAGCAGGACATGGAACACGTTCTTGATCGCGGTCATGATTATCGCGATCGAATCCAGATGCATGAGTCCCAACTCCATGTAAGCCCGATAGCTGGCCATGGTGAAGATGGCGAACGGGATCAGAATTATCAGTATCTCGCGCCGGTGCGAACCGCTGAGGCAGGACAGCTGGGTGAACGGCAGCAGCATGACGATCCAGATGTAGTACTGGGCGGAGTAGACCTTGCTGAACGCGATGAACATCAGCAGCATGGCGACGCACATCACCCCGACCACGGCGAAGACCTTCTCCCCGTCCATGTCCGCCCTCGAGATCCTGACGAGCATCACGAGGAAGAACACGGCCAGGACGGCCCACATGATCGAATTCATGTACGGCGCCAAAGTGTCGGGCCCCACCCCGGTGATGTTGTCGGAGCCGTAGTTGAAGACCACGGCCAGGTCCCCGGGGACGATCATGTTGTAGACCATGAAGAAGCTGCTCGCGACGGACTCCACCTGGATCCCCCTGTCCGAATGATACGTCAGATACGCGAATGCCGTGCCAGGGACGATCATGTTGTAGACCATGAAGAAGCTGCTGGCGACGGACTCCACCTGGATCCCCCTGTCCGAATGATACGTCAGATATGCGAATGCCGTGCCCGGATCAGTCAGGAGGAAAGGCGACTCGACCAGAAGGCCGACGGCGATGATGCAGATGAACGCCGTGCCGAAGTTCCTCCAATCCCTCTTCAGGATGAACGGCAGGAGCATCGGGATCAGGAACAACGCCGGATACAGCTTGGTCATCGCCGCCAAGGACATGATGATGAAAGCGGGCGCATACCTCCTGTCCATGTAGAACCAGAGGGCGATTATCGCCATGACCGTGGGATACACGTCGTTCCTGGCTATGACGAAGTAGCTTCCGAAGATTATGGTGCACAGGAGGATCAGATGGGTCTGCCACCTGCACCCGATGCGTTCGTCGGCCATCCTCAGGAGGAAGTACGAGCCGATGACGATGAACACGTATGTCAGGATCGCGCAACCGTAATGGAACGAGTTGAGGTCCCATGTCAGGATCCGCGGGATCAGCATGAAGATGAGCGACAGCGGCGGATACTCGAATCTGGATTCGCTGTAGGGCATCTTGCCGTCGAGGACATCCCCGGCGTTGGCGTAATAATGGTCGATGTCCCCCCACAGCCCGCGCTGCTCGGTGTATATGAGGACTATGGCGGACGCTGCGATCATGAGCGCCATGAAAACGCGCCTGTCCTCGAGCATCGACACGATGCGGCCGAGCAACGGATTGGGGTCCGACATACTAACGACGAGCAATCTCGGCACTCGTTCTTAGAATTCTGCGAGGATGCTCCATCCAACCACATTTGGATTGTACAGAGCCCGACAAACCTCGACGACCTTCGGGATGCATGACACATCGTTTTGTATAGTTGCATGGAGTGGAGTAGCCAATTCACGCAGATTGAGAGTCCTGCGGGGATAGTGAGATGATACGATGGAAGCCACGAGGATTTTCCACAACGGCAAGATCTACACTGTGAACAAGAAACAGCCCTGGGCCGAGGCCGTCGTGCTCGAAGGCAACAAGATCGCCTACGTCGGCGACAACGAGAAGGCCCTCTCCATGAAGGGACCGTCGACCGTCGTGCAGGATCTCGAGGGCAAGGTCATGATGCCGGGCTTCATCGACGGACACATCCACCCGCTGATGGCCTCCGCGTTCCTGTCCGGGATCCAGCTCGCGGAATGCAAGGACGAGA
>CAVDQR010000193.1:1615-2662 GCA_963611065.1 Bacteroides ovatus | reverse complement strand
GTACTGGGTCGAGGCCGGGATGAAGGCCGTCGACATCCAGTTCTCGTGGGACAACCTGTTCGGCATGAACAGGGACGTCATCGACGGCGTGTCCAACAGGTACTTCTTCGTCCAGGACCCCGTCAGGTATGACATCGACGGTATCGATGTGATCGAGGGGTCCGCCCCCAAGCACCCCGACCACCCCGAGAGGGGCAGCAGGGAGTACAGGCTCGAGGACCCGAGGACGGTGTTCCTCGCAGGCGAGGACTCCAAGCTCTTCGCAGAGTCCAAGCAGATCAGGCTCAAGGACCTCTGCAACCTGGAGTACGGGCTCCCCGCCAAGTACGCCGGGAACGACGTGTCCGTGCTGAAGCACGGCGTCCGCGCCGTTCAATGGGTGGGAAGGGACTCCGTGGATGCCGAGCTCCTCATGCCCGACGGGACCGTCCAGAACGGCCTGGTGGAGAGCGCCATCGTCTCCGAGACCGCGGACACGGTCCAGCTCGAGAGGATCGGGTTCGCGAGGATCGAGAAGAAGGACGCCGGAAAAGTGTCCCTGGTCTTCGCCCACCGTTGATAAAACTAAAACCGAGGGGGCATCCGCCCCCGTTCCATATTGTTATCTTTAGCATTCGAGCTTATATACCATAAGTCAAAATAACACTGTTTTTAGAACAGTAACATTGTTCTGAGGGCCGATATTAGACTTTCAGTATTTCAATTGTAACCTTAGAAATAAGATTTCCATGTTGGAAATACCACCATCCAACTCTCAGCTGGATACATTGGATTAATCATCCAATATCATTTTTCGGTATCCTGTCGCCTTTATATGCTCCAATTTCGTCGAATGAATTATTGGATGATACATCCAATTGATTCAAACCGTTTATCAGAAGGTAGGATACATGAATAACAACGCGAAGATCATTGCCGTTGTGGCAGTGGTCGTCATAATCGCTGCGGCGGCGTTCGTAGTGCTGAACAACGGCCACGAACAAACCGAAGCTGAGAAGAACAAGAGCGACCTGTCCAAGGTCCTCCAGAAGCTGAGTGATGACACGG
>CAVDQR010000193.1:0-1605 GCA_963611065.1 Bacteroides ovatus | reverse complement strand
CGACTACACCAAGGAGTTCATGGCCGACGCCAACTACGACGGCGTCATCGATGATAAGGACATCGAGCTCGTCGAGAAGCTCATCGACAAGGAGAACTACTACGACAAGGTCAACTACATCAACTGCAACTACAAGATCCGCTCTTACGACATGAGCCACCCCCTCAAGCTCGCCAACATCCTTACGCAGACGCTCGAGATCGAGTGCATCCTGGCCCCTGAGGCCGTTGTGGCCACAGACTACAGGGCCGGAGACCCCGCCAGGAACAACGGGCAGTCCACGTTCTGGCACGAGTTCGCTTCTCTCTTGGACTACGATGACATGGGATACATCGGGAACCACAAGACCCCTGTCGCCGAGGTCCTCGTCGATGTCGCCAGGGAATACGGCGACGGATACCTCACCGTCTGGTTCAACTCCGAGTACGCCAACAACACCGGCAACCTCGAGGACCAGGTCGCAGGGACCAACGTCCAGATTCTCCGCCTGCCCTCATGGGAGAACGGAGCCACCGCCAACGGCGTCCTGACCGCAGGATACATGTTCCACAAGTACGACAAGGCCGTCGAGTGGACCACCTGGTACGACAAGTGGATGAAGGTCATCCAGGACAAGGTCGCCGCGCTCACCGACGCGGAGAAGAAGAAGGTCCTCGGATCCTACCTCTCCACCTCTGAGGAATCCCCCGGAAGCGAGTACTGGATCTTCAAGGGAGACTCCGGAGAATACCAGAACCTCCTCAAGCTCGGCATCATAGATGTCGTCGACAAGATCAGCCTGTCCGGCAGCAAGTCCTGGAAGGAGGCCCTGACCGACGAGCAGTTCGCCAACGTCTGCAAGACATACGGATGCGACCTCATGGTCGGAACCGTCGCCGGGCCCTACGGCGCGCTCGGTGTCGGAAAGGACGCCACGCCCATCTCCGTGGAGTACATGAAGAAGGTCTATGAAGAGCGTCTCAAGGGGATCAACGAGTATTCCGGCGGGACCGTCGACCTCGTGGTGTTCGGATGGATCTACGCCTCCGGCCCCATGGAGCTGACCTTCCTCTCGACCATCGGGAACTACCTCTACGGATGGGACCTCCCTGTGGAGCAGATCACCAACGAAGGGCTGAAGCTGATGGGGATCTACGGCACCGGCGAATACCAGTACACGTACGACTCGATCGAGGACCAGTTGTTCTACAGCGGAAGCTGAGCCTAACCAGGGGGCTCCGGCCCCCTTTCACATCGGAGATGTTCAATTGAAGGTCGAGATCGGCGACGGCGTGGTCACTGTCGCCTTCGTGGCGCTGCTGATCGCAGGGTCGCTGTCTGCTTTCCTCATGTTCGATGCGTTGTCGGCCATCAACCCCGATGCCCACGACCGCAGCTGCCAGTACTCTTTCGCCGGGACCGTCGGAGACGATCCCTGCACGGGCACCGGGCAGTCCGAGCACGTGGCCTCCAGAGGAGGCTACCACCTGTACTCGTACAGCGTGTCCGTCGGCACGGGGCAATCGCAACTGGACCTGGAGTTCTCGCTCATGTTCGATGACGGGGACGTTCCGGACCAAGGACTGTACACGTACTCCCACAAGACGAAACTCAACGACATCGACG
>CAVDQR010000192.1:0-2676 GCA_963611065.1 Bacteroides ovatus | reverse complement strand
TCATATCCTTCGACCGCGCCCCCTACGACGAGGTCATGATGCACGGATGGGTGCTCGATCCGAAGGGACAGAAGATGTCGAAGTCCCTCGGGAACGTGATCGAACCGTTGGAACTGATCAACCAGGTCGGCGCGGATTCGCTGAGGTACTATCTGATCAAGAGCAACGCGCCCTGGGAGGACACGGCGTTCCAGAAGGACGGACCGAAGAACGCGAGGAAGGTCCTGAACACCTATTGGAACGTGGTGAACTTCGCGTCCACGTACATGATCATCGACGGGTACGACCCCGACGCGCACTCGCTGAGCGAGGTCTCCCCGTACCTGCGCGACGAGGACCGCTGGATGATCTCCAGGACGGAGAAGATGAAGAAGGCCGCCACGGAGTACCTGGAGTCCAGGGAGCTGCACAAGCTCGCCAGGGTCCTGGAGGATTACATCATGGAGGACCTCTCCAGATGGTACGTGTGCCTTGTGAGGGACAGGTCGTGGTCCGAGGACTCCGACATGGCGAAGGACAAGGATGCCTCGTACTTCACGCTGGAGTACGCCATAATGGCTACAGCGCTGGTGCTTGCGCCGGTGGCGCCGCACATCGCCGAGGAGGTCTATCAGCACATGGGAGGAAAACTCGCATCGGTGCACATGGAGGACTGGCCCGTCTGCGATGATTCCCTCATAGACGAGGACATAGAGCACAGCACGCACCTGGTGCAGAACATCGTCGATGTGATAGCTGCGGAGAGGGCCAAGATGGGCTCCAAGCTCAGGTGGCCCCTGCTGCAGGTGTTCGTGCGCGGGAACGATGTGGATGTGAACAAGGCGGTCAAGAGGTTCGATTCCGTCCTGGCGGACCAGGCGAACGTGAAGAGGATCGTGTATCTCGGCAAGGACGAGATCCCGTCCTCGGAGATGGAGCCCGTTCCTTTCGAGGAGGGGACCCTGTTCATAGACTTCAGCGTCACGCCCGAGATAGAGGCGGAGGGTTACGCGAGGGAGCTGATCAGGAGGATCCAGCAGATGCGCAAGGACCTGAAGCTCAACGTGGAGCAGTTCGTGGACTGCCAGGTGGCCGCGGAGCCCAGGCTGGTGGAGCTGTTCGGTTCCTGGAAGGAGCACATCGCGAACGAGGTCAGGGCGAAGAACCTGGTGTTCACCGATTCCCCCCAGGGGTCCGAGGTCAAGGCCTGGGACGTCACCGGGAAGGAGATCACCATCGGGATAACCCCGATGGAGTAAACGGGACGATGTCCCATTACCCCGCCCCTCCGGGGCGGGGATTTCTGCGGTTCGCTGGAGATCGGGCTGATTAGAACGGTTCGACGGGTCTGGGTTCGAGGAGGTCCTCCATCCTGCAGGACAGGGCGCGGGACAATGCCCTGAGCGTTTCTCCCGAGGCCTTGTCGATATCCTTGGCGCCGGTCTCGTACTGCTGCAGGGTGCGGAGGTTCACCCCGGATTCCTCGGACAGTGATTTCTGGGTGTAGCCGGCGAGGACGCGCCTGTTCTGGAGGTTGGTCCTCGTCCGTCTGGAGAGGACGACCTCGTCGATCGTCCGGACGGCCTTCTGCTCCGATGCCTCGTGCAGGGTCGGGTACATCAGCAGGAGCTCCTCCATGGAGATCCCGGAGAGGATGTCCCTGAAGCTCCTGCCGGAGGCCCATTGGTACAGTGCGAGGACCCATCCGCACCAGTATTCGGGAGATGGGGCGGACGGTTCCAGAGGAGGGGCATCCGAACGGATGCCCACTTCTTCGAGGACCTTACGTGTGATTCCGGTGCCGTCCATCCCCGCTACGATGCGAGGATCCCCGTCGCCGAAGCGTTCGGCGAATCCGCTTACTACGAAGTACGACATGAAGCGGTCCGCATCGATCCCGCAGGCGTGGACGGCGTATTCGACAGCCTCCCCCAGACCGATCATAGCATCGTCGAGGTAGAGGTCAGAATAGGCGCGGATCATCCGCTCTCACCCCCTCGCGGATCAGGTCGCGGATGAACAGCCCTTCCAGGGCCTGTTCGGCATGCATGGCCGAGAAGTCCGACCTGGCTTTTCTGTCCCTCTTCTCGAAGAGGGCATGGTATGTCGCCGCTTCGGCGACCTCGGATCCCTCGAAGACGATGGAATTGAACGCCTTCCTGCTCTTGAGGACTACCTGTTCCCCCAGACCGCCGAGCACCATGGCGTGCGACAGCTGCTCCAGGGAAATCTCGTTGGCCAGGAAGGCGCGGGTGAATGAGAAGTAGGAATCATCGGCCCTGTAGCCGATGATGACGTCGTATCCCGATACGTCGAGGCTGAAATTCTCCTTGAGCCATTCCATGCCGGCGGCCATGACCGGGGTCCTGGAGCGGATGTCCCTGTTCTCGATCAGGATCCGGAGCCAATGGAGGATGGAGAACTCCCCGGAGTTCAGGCGGAGGATGTCCAGGTCGGAGATGTCGAGAGAGTAGGAGTTGATGATCCCGTCCCCTCCTCTGGAGCAGGCCCATTCGCCGGCGAGTTCGCGGTCCTCGGTGCAGTAGAATCCCTCGCCGTAGTCGTTCCTGCGGTTCCCGTAGCCGAATCTGGGTTCCTCCACGATGTTTGGGGAGCCGTGGTACAGCCTCATCTGCTCCATGTATGAGGTACTTCTGTAGAAGTACATAACGGTATCGAAGAGGCGGGTCCGAAGTT
>CAVDQR010000191.1:0-2678 GCA_963611065.1 Bacteroides ovatus | reverse complement strand
CCCCGATCTACCAGGACAAGGAATCCGTCCGTCTGGGGAAGAGCCTGTACAGCGACGGCCTCATCGACCCCGCGTCGATCAGGAAGGCTTCGCTCGTGATCAAGAGATTCGCCGAGATCTCCAGGGGACTGGGCGCCGGGGACGTCATCGCGCTGGCGACATGCGCGGCCAGGGAGGCGACGAACAGGCAGGAGCTCATAGATTCCGTCTCCGACGATGTGCAGATGAAGGTCATCCCCGGAGCGGAGGAGGCGAGGCTCATCGCTTTGGGTGTATTCGGCGATAGAGGACCGGATGTGCGCACCATCGAACTGGACATCGGGGGAGGGAGCACCGAGGTCATCGTCCGCGACAGGGGCGAGGACGTGTTCCTGGACAGCCTCAGCATGGGCGCGGTCAGATACAACTACTCGCTGGGGATCGACTTCTCCCAGCCGGTCTCCCAGTCGGATTACTCCCATATACTGCGCACCGTCGACATCTCGTCCTACCACGCCGTCAACAGGGTCAGGTCGACGGGATTCAGGAGGGCCGTCGGCTCGTCCGGCACGCTGATCTCGCTGGCGGAGCTCTGCGCCGCGAGGCGCGGGGACGGCGACGATTCGCATTTCACGCTCTCCGAGCTGCAGGACCTGATGACGTACCTCTGCTCAATGGACATGGACCACCGCTTATCTGTACCGGGCATGGGCAAGAACCGCGCGGACATCATCATCCCCGGCGGGGCCATCGCGGAGGAGCTGATGTCGCAGTTCGGGATCTCCGAGATGGGGATCAGCCGCGACGGTCTGAAGCAGGGCATGATGTACGACAGGATGCTGTCCCGCGGCGGCATCGTCTCTGATGCCCGCGTATCGTCGGTGCGCGCATTGGCCCACCGCTGCCAGTACGACAGGAAGCACGCCGAGACGGTGGAGAGGAACGCCATGTCCCTCTTCGACCAGACGGAGGCGCTGGGATTGCATCACCTTGATTCCGATTGGAGGAGTCTCCTGTCCTGCTCGTGCATCCTCCACGACATAGGCGAACTCGTGAGCTACACGAATCACAACGTCCTTTCCCAGATGATGATCGAGAACGCCGACCTCCAGGGGTTCACCTGTCAGGAGATCCATGCCATGGGATTGATCGTCAGATGCCATCACAAGAAGTTCCCCGGTCCGAAGGACCAGAGGTTCGAGGGCCTGGACCGTCCCACCATCGATTCCATCAGGACCTGCGCCATCCTGCTGAAGATGGCCGATGTGCTCGACAGGCACCGCAACGGCGCCGTCCGCAGCGTCAGACTCTCGTTGACGGACGAGGGCGTCCATCTCAAGGCTTCCGCGGATGCGGATCCGAGCATGGAGATCTGGAGCCTGGAGAAGATGCGTCCTGAGTTCCGTAAGGTCTTCGGCACCGATCTCCTGCCCGAGGCCGGCGAGCCTCCGAAGGGCGGGTACCCCGCGGATGCCGTTCCTAAAAGTAGAAAATCCTAAACGATTTATCATAATAGGATTAATATCCGGCATACTTCGGGCCTGTTTTTGCTATTTTTAACGCTGTTTACAAAAAATCAACGAAAAATCATTTAAACAGCAGGGCGATTCACACGCAAAGCGGAAACCGGTCCCCTTGCTCGGGAGAGATCCCAAACTGGCTTCCGCTTCACCTTATATCATACTAATCGAACAGGGATGTCAGATGGTCACCGCTACGAGGTTCTTCGAGCAATCCGCGGAACTCAACGGCGGCATCGTGAAGAACGGTCTGTGCTCCATCTGCAAGGGCGCCCACCGTTTGTGCGGGAAGGACCGCTGCCCCCTGATGGTCAAGTTCTATTCGCAGCAGAAGTCCCGCCCCCTCATCGACGCCACCGAACTCGCCGGTTCCAGCCCTCCCGCGGTGTTCGTCGGCCGCTACGGTTACCCCAAGGTGGACATCGGCCCGCTATTGCCCCCGGAGTTCGGGGACACGTCCCTGATGGGCACCCCGGAG
This sequence comes from Bacteroides ovatus, assembly GCA_963611065.1. Lineage (GTDB taxonomy): Archaea > Thermoplasmatota > Thermoplasmata > Methanomassiliicoccales > Methanomethylophilaceae > Methanoprimaticola. The sequence continues at coordinate 701 of CAVDQR010000191.1, read as the reverse complement.
AGGTGGGTCGGCAGGTCCATCGACGAGATAGTCGACTTCAGATTCAAGCTGGTCCGCGGGAAGTTCAGGATCGACGCCACCGATTTCAAGAAGAGCGGGAAGATAGTCGACGGGGTGCAGGAGCTGGCGCTCTCCGAGCGTCCCGTGGATACGGAGGCATCCTTCACCCAGAAGCCCAAGGGACGCGTGGTGTTGGACGACGACATCGAACCATTCGGTCCGTCCGCGAGGATGGAGAGGATGTCCACCGGGAACAGCAGGTTCGAGAGGAATCTGGAGAAGAGCTTCTACGACACCGACATGAAGGCCACAGATGCCGTGGTATCCGCGTACAGGAACGGCACCCTGATCTCCGAGATCCAGAAGGCGTTCTCCGTCGGGACCATGGGCATGGGGAGGAACCGCCGGTTCGTCCCAACGAGATGGAGCATCACCGCCGTGGACGACATCATCGGGAAGGACCTCCTCAAGACGACCAAATGGAACCCCACGATAGACGATTTCCGCCTGTACCAATGGACGGAGCTGGACAACAGATGGGCGATCCTCCTGATGCCGTGCACCTGGAGGTTCGAGCTCATCGAGGCCTGGTATCCCAACACCACCTGGAACCCGTCCGGAAGGACCATAGACATCATACACGACAGCGAGTTCTTCGACGGCAGGACCGAGTACGCGCACATCGGAGGGTGCTACTACGC
>CAVDQR010000190.1:0-2704 GCA_963611065.1 Bacteroides ovatus | reverse complement strand
GGGGGATGCTCGAGATGGGGACAGGAAATACCAACACATCCGTAGAACACCCGGTGCATTCGGCCGCGGAGGCGTAATGAAACGGCCTATCCCTGGCGATATACATATCTCGGTTGAAGGGCCGACCGTTGCCAAGCCGGGTGTCTCACATCGTGTTGACGTTCCGCGCATCATCCCCGACAAAGTCCCTGTGGGCCGGAAATATCACCTGACCGCATCCCGTTCCCGATCATGTTCGAAAGGATCCGCAGAAAGGAACGCAGGGAACCGACCGTCAGACCCGATGACCTCCCCGAGAAGGTCGTCTTCGAGGAGATCGACTACGAAGGGGAGCACATGGACCTGGCCGTACCGATAGAAGCTAAGGTGGAGCTGAACGAGTCCGGCGACGTCGTCGTATTCAACGACGATGTGCACATCCGGTCGACATGCCCCACGCTGGAGGAAGCCGAGAGGAATTTCTGCGGATCGTTCCTGTTCTGCTACAGGATCCTGCAGGAGGGCGTACCGGGAATCGACGACCTGTGGCTGCAGGTCATGAACCACGTCGGAGACAACACGGTCCAAAAGAAAGTCCGACCGTCGCTAAATCCTTCGGAGAGTCCCACGGTTCATTGATGTCCCGAGCATCGCCATCCACAAAACACCTTCCAATCGTGAATTACGGCCGACGTACCGCGTTTCTCGCATCCAACGCGCATGAGATGCGGTCCTGAGGTGTGAATCCAGAGGATACATGGGAAGCCGGAAAGGTGAGATTATGGAGATTACGGAAGAGCAGATCAAGAAACTAGCTCGTATGGAGGCTACTTTGATGTTCATCGAACTGCAGGATCAGTTCGGAATATACGCCCGGTACTACGACCCGACATCCCTGGAGCTCCTGGACGAGAAGATCGAGGTCATGAGGCAGATGAAGGAGGGGGTCCCGTTCGAGCTGATACCCAACAGCAAGGACATCCTCGAAGGACTCGTCAAGATCGGACCGGACGGCAGGCCGGTGGAACGCGGGGATGTAGCATCGAAGCTGGATCTCCTGGCAAGGCTCCTGGAAGAAAGGTATTCCGAGCGATGCGTCCCTTCTCCCGTCGCGAACCCGTAGACGAGATGGTGTACAGAGGCGTCGCTTACTACTGCAACGGCAGCGCGAGAAGGGCGATGCGCCAGGCCGAACGCATCTCGAAGAAATGGTCCCCCATCTACAGACACAAAGTGAGATCGCACGGACAACCGGAACCCCGCTACGACGTCTTCGAATCGAAAGAGTTCAGGAAGGAAGTCAGGGATATGCGGAAACGCGGGCTGGACAGGATGTCGCTGGAGGATGTCGTCGCCAGGCTGGCAGCAGGCGAGCGCCTTCCGCCGGAGTACGACGATCACAGGTTGAAGAATCCCCTCCATATGCACCGGGTCTGCCGCATCAACGGGGAATTCTATCTCGTGTACAGCCCGTATAGGAGGAAACTGATCCTCCGCAGGATCTGGACCGAGAGCGTCGTGGAACACGAGAGAGCCTTATGACATGCCTTTCCGGCAGAGTGTTTCACGATGTGCTGATATCCCATGCATCATCACCGACAAAGCCCCAACCGGCCGGATATATCGCCAGACCATAACCTGTCCCCGCTGACCATGTTCGACAGCATCCTTGAAAAGGAACGCGGGGAACCGACCGTCAGACCAGAGGATCTCCCCGAGAAGGTCGTCTTCGAGGAGATCGAATACGAAGGGGAGCACTTGGATCTTACCGTACCGATCGTAGCCGATGCCTGTCTGGATGAGGAAGGCGACGTGTTCCTGTTGAACGAGGAGACATGCGTCTACGGCATCGGTCCGACGCTGGAGGATGCCATGGAGGACTTCTGCGGTGTGTTCTTGGTCAACTACATGGTTCTGCTCAAGTACGGCCCTGGCAACAGCAAATGGAAGCCGATTATGCTCCATGTCGGGGACAACATGGTCCAAAAGAAGGTCCGATAATCCGACCATTCCGAGCGTTTCACGTTGTGTTGATGATCCGAACATCGCTGTCGACGAACCCCCGCATCGCAGTTAATAACAGTCCGTCGTACCGCATCGCATGAAGCTGTTCTCCCGTCGCAGACGCGAACCCATGCTCATTGAAGATGGGATTGCGTACTGCCCTAATCGCAGCGCAAGAAGGGCTTTGGGGGAAGCGCAGAGGTGGGAACACGGGGAGATTGAACTCTACGCGTACGTCCCCTACACCACAAAGGACACCCGGAACGACGGAGGCTCCGAGCGATGCGTCTTCTGACACGTCGGGAACGCGAACCGGCCGAGGTGGTCGACGGGGTCGCCTACTACCCCAATCGTCGCACCATGCGCGCAATCCGTCAGGCCGAACGCGACTCCAGGAGATGCGCGAAGCATCACAGGCACAGGCCGTTAGCTCCCCATGTGCATCCGCGCGTGAAGTACGCCCGCGAGATCAAGGATACCATCGTATTCAGAAGGGATGTGAAGCAGCAGAAAGGGAACGGTCTGGACCTCGCATCGCTGGAGGACACCATCGGAAAGCTGGCCCAAGGCGGGGAGCTCCCGCCGGAGTACGACGACCACGGGTTGAAGGAACCCCTTCAGATGCACCGCGTCTGCCGCATCGGCGGGAGGTTCTATCTCGTCTACAGCCTGGAAGACGGGAAGGTGGTCCTCCGCAGGATCTGGACCGAGAGCGTCGTGG
>CAVDQR010000189.1:0-2706 GCA_963611065.1 Bacteroides ovatus | reverse complement strand
GATGTGTTGCCTATAGACTCCGATTCTCGAGTAGGGTTCTTTCTATAAACCGACCGTCCGCGGTCGTTCTCTTTTTCTCACGTTCTCGAAGGTTCAAAGGCTTTCTCGGAGCATCATTATCCGACCATTTCTCCGCATCGAGGGCTTCTTCTCTAACTATTTTCCCACTTTTCGTCACCGATTTTTTGCTAGATTTGTTAAGAAATGGCCTCCAATCGGGCAAATTTTCAAGTAATGATGTGGTTGGATTCATCCAACCTTGCACAATTTATAAATATTGTTTCTCTGGTTTACAATTAAGTTGTTTCAACAAAATAATAATGTTGTCAACAACCTCAAACAGTTTGAACAAAATCAAACACCAAAAACAAAAAGGGAGGACGGATAATGGTTTACGAAAATGAAACCAAGAAGCTGCACGACGCGCTCGTATCGTGCAAGGTGCCGGACATAACGAATGCTGTGAATGAGGCCCATCAGGCGGGGATGCCTGCGACGGACATCATCAACGAGCTCGGCTCGGCGATGTCCGACGTCGGAGTTCTCTTCGAGAGGGGGAAGCTGTTCCTGCCCCATGTGCTTTCGGCCGCCGCAGGAATGAAGAAGGCCATGGAGATCCTGGGCGACGAGCTCAAATCCAGCGATGGCAACGAATCGGCCAAAGGCATCGCAGTCATGGGCACCGTCGAAGGCGACGTCCACGACATCGGTAAGTCGATCTGTTCGACCATGCTCCAGTGCGCCGGATTCGAAGTCCGCGACCTCGGCCGCGATGTGCCCAACAAGAGCTTCATCGACGAGGTCAGGAACGGTGCCAACTTCTGCGGCATGTCCGCGCTCATGACCACCACGATGACCAACATGAAGACCGTCATCGACCAGCTCAAGGCGGAGGGTCTGAGGGACAAGGTGACCGTGATGGTCGGCGGAGCACCGATCACACAGGCCTACAGCGACAAGATCGGTGCGGATATCTACGGCGAGTCCGCATCCGAGACCACCAGGAAGGCCCAGGCTGTCGCGGAGGCCTGAGCGCGATGACAGACTGCCTTACGAGGATGGGCGACGGCCGCAGGGTCACCATGACCCGCCAGCAGATCCGCGAGGATGTCGAGGCGGGGACGAACGACGCGCAGCTCTGCACGGAGGTGCCCGTCCTTTCCGCCGACGAGCTGGATTTCATCACGGACATCCTCTGCTCCAAGAGCAGGATCGAGGGTGTGGAGCCCGGACACGAGGTCGTCCTGACTCTGGACGGCGGACCCACCCAGCTCCTCCTCGACAACGGGAACTCCGGAAGCGGTATCGAGATGGGGAGGGTGAACGCCGTCGCCATCTACGAGAGGGCGTTCGCAATCGACCTGATGGAGCAGGGGATGACCGACTACTCCATCAAGCCCGGCAAGGCCCTGCTCGCATACGAGCAGCAGGCTATGGAGCAGGTCCTCAGGAACTCCACCGTACCGATGCTCTACGGGGCGATGCCCAACATGGGGCTCTACTACTCCCCCGACGGACCCTACGGGAACCCCGCCGACCTCATGAGGGAGTTCAAGATCGAAGAGGCCATGGATCAGGCCGAGAAGGCCGCCAAGCAGCTCGAGGATGACACGGTCTACTTCGTCAACGGCATCCTGTCGACCGGTGCCGACGGGTTCGATTTCGACACCACGGCCTCCGCAGGGGATGCGGACTTCGTCAGCACCCTCCGCGCCATCGAGAGGATCAAGCAGGACTATCCCGACGCGGGGATCATCACAGGCATGTCGGGAGAGAACATCCTGGGTATCCACGGTTCCATCGATTTCCACGGCACGCCCGTCGCCGGAACCTATCCGAACACGCAGGCCAAGCTCTGCGCCGAAGCCGGCGCGACCATCTTCGGGTGCGTCGTCAACACGAACTCGTCCAGGAGCGCGGCGTGGAACATCGCCCGCGCGGTCACCATAGCCAAGGACTGCAGCAAGAACTCCCCTCTGCCCGTCCACGTGGACATGGGCATGGGCGTCGGAGGGGTCCCCATGTTCGAGACCCCTGCGACCGACATCATCGCCAAGGCCGCCAAGGCCATGGTCGAGGTCGCGAATATCGACGGCATCTAGGTCGGCGCCGGTGACCCCGGCACCATGATGGCGTCCTACCACCTCGCCGCAGGGATCGGCGGACTCAGGACCAGCGGGGATCTCGTCGCCAGGATGATGGTCGGAAAGAAGATGAAGGTCCAGCAGGCCAAGGAGTACGTGGCCCAGAAGCTCGGACTCGACACCCTCGAGATCTGTGATGAGACCATCATGCGCGACGTCCGCGAGGAGCTCCGCATCGATACGATCACCGGTGTTCCCGGAATGCCCCGCGGAATCGCGGCCAAGATGAACATCGAGAAGCTCCTGGGGATCGAGATCGCCAGCTGCGAGAAGTTCCGTCAGAGCATCGCCTGACAAACCCCGGGCCGGGCGGATGGCCCGGCCCTCCATGTCGAGGGATGACAAATGACTGATCTCAAGGAATTGATCCACGAGGAGAGGCGGTCCCGCATCAACTGGGGGTTCAAGTGGGCCCTCCTGTGCGCTCTGACATGGGGCCTCGGCTTCATGATCGAAGAGCTGATCTGGGATGTGGAGCCCTTCTCCGGCAGATTCAACCTGAACGGAACGGAGGGCTACATGCTCACCGCCGTCCTCATATCCACGTTCTTCGCGATATTCA
>CAVDQR010000188.1:439-2736 GCA_963611065.1 Bacteroides ovatus | reverse complement strand
CCTCCGATCTCCATGATCAGCGCCACCTCTCCGGCGGCGAACCATTCTCCCAGCGCCAGCGATGCGATGATGGCCATCGCCACGAGCACATCCGCCTTGATGTCGTGCCTCAGCACGAGTCCTGTGGCGGCATCCCACAGGATCGGGACTCCGCACAGGATGATGGCGACCCAGGCCGGGTCCACCGGCAGGTCCCCTCCTATCGCGAGGGACGCTATCAGCGATGCCGCCGCGACCGCCAGGATTAACACGGACCGCTTGACCTCGTCCTCGAAGAAGCTCTTGATGCTACCCATTCTATCGAATGGATGACCTGGAATTGTACGGATTTATAGCCTCCGCCCGCCTGGGATAAGAACTCCGCATGCGTGCGACCGCGGTTGCAAGAAGGCCGGATGCGTATCACCGCGTGTTATCCTTTGCCGACCGGTGCCACTCCGGCGAGGCTCGGATAACACGTTCATGAAAAGAATGCATATCGGGTAACACGAACAGCATTGGAAAATCTGAAATCATTGATCTCAACCGAGCCATAGACCACGATGGCAAGGCCCATCAGATGCAGAGATGAAATGATAATTGGCGAACAGGAGGGGATTCGAACCCCCGGCCTGCAGCTTAGGAGGCTGCTGCCATATCCAGACTAGGCCACCTGTCCGTCGAATCTCTGGATTGACATCCTGCATATAAAGATTCCGATTTCGCTCCTTTGGAACAGGCTCGGACAAGCCCTGTTCGGAGAGGAAAACACGCCGTTCCGGCCCGAATCTGCAGATAAACGTTCATTACAGACATTTTAGATAAACGTTCATTACAGACATTTTGTAATCTCCGACATTATATACAATAATGCATATCGGATATCCTGTTAAAAGGGGGAGTCGAGATACCGACCGGCCGCAAGAACAGGGTTATGATCGCATGCGTCACCTTCGAGACATCGAAGATCGTGGAGCCTGCGCTGTACTACGAGATAAACAAGATCCATATCATCAGGTACATCCGCGACCCCGATTCCGAGTCCGGGAAGATGTACGAAGAGTTCCGCCAGACGGTCTGCGACAGGCTCAACGCCGAATCCCCTCGCGAGATCGAGATCGTGGTCCACAACGAGCACGTCAGCAACTTCTCCGATATGCTCCGCACCGTCCTCGGCCTCATCCAGTCCGAGAAGACGGAGGCGGGGGACGACGACTGCGAGGTCTATGTGAACATCTCCGCAGGGACCCCCGAGTACTCCGCCGCGGCCACCGTCGCATCGATGATGGTCCCCGGCGTCACGCCGTTCTCCGTGGGCACCAAGGAGTACACCGTCTCAAGCGAGAAGGCCAAGGAGATCTACTACATCGGCGGGAAGCCCGTCGGCCTCACCAAGAGCACCTACCCGCCCAGGGCCGTGCCCGTGTACCCGATCAACATCCCCGAGGAGCACCTGGTCCGCGGCCTGAGGATCCTCCACGAGAAGAACGCCGCCAAGCTGTCCGCCACCAGCGGGACCATGATCCCCGCGCTGAAGGAGGCGGGCCTGTGGTACCGTGACACGGAGACCAACGACCCCGAGAAGAAGCAGAAGCAGGTCCAGGCCGAGGCCGTGTACTACCAGAGGGACTTCATCGCCAAGTGGGTGGGCAACGGATGGCTGAAGAAGGACGAGCTCACCAAGAAGTACGCCCTCACGCCCGAGGGAGAGAGCATCATCAACACGTTCTACATCGACATGGAGACGCACTGACGCCGCTGTCCGGGGCCCTCCGATCATGAGCCCCGGACAGCCACTGCCGGAAAATGGGAATAGTCCCATTTCCGACGGACCGTCGGCCTTCAATCGACATGTTATTATAAGGTCCGGATTCGCGCCGGACATGAGCGCTACACTCTACCATGAAACCCAGCGCATGCTGCAGCCCGCCGGCGCGGCCGCCGTGACGCTGCTGATGCTCGTGATCGAGATCCTCGCCATCCTGTCCTACCGCGGAGCCATCGACCTCGGGCGCGGGATGGATCCCGTCGGCATCTGCGTCGTGACTGCCGTCGTTGTCATAGTCGACATGCTGGCCCTGTTCCTGAGGATGGACGTCACCGTCACCGAGCAGGGGATCCGCATAAAGACGGTCGGGACGCGCCGCATCCCGAAGGACGATATCGAGAGCGTCGAGGTCCGCGACAGGATCCGTGCCGTGCGCGAGTACGGCGGATGGGGGATCAGGCTCTGGTTCCGCGGCATCGGCTACATCGCGCCCGGGAACGACGGAGGCGTGGAGGTCTACATCGTCGGCAGGAAGACGGGGATCCTGATC
>CAVDQR010000188.1:0-368 GCA_963611065.1 Bacteroides ovatus | reverse complement strand
GACCCCGATTCGCTCCACAGAGCGGTCTCGATGCTTCTCCGATGATTCCTCCGACGGAGGCGAGAGGATGAGCCCCAGGGAATGGAGCTTCCTCTCTCCCTCCGCATCCCTCGATTCGAAACCTGTCACCAGGCGGCCGATGTCCTCCATCAGCTTCCGGATCTCCCTGCCGGTCCCGTATACCGGGGCGGTCCAGTAGCCCATCGTCTCGTCGAGGCCCGCCTTGCCGGGATTGCACTTCGCGTAGTCCCTGAACCGATTGGCGAACTCGATGCAGAACACCAGGAACATGTCGGCCATCTCCGGATAGGTTATCTCCGCCCTCGGAACGCCGTCCGCTCCGGGCAGAGCCCCCTGGCGGAGCGCGT
>CAVDQR010000187.1:0-2733 GCA_963611065.1 Bacteroides ovatus | reverse complement strand
GACGGTCGCGGATGCGATACGCGGGGCCGGGAAGTCCGTGATGGTCGTCCCGGGAGATTCCATCGAACATCCCGACGTCATCCTGTTCTCCCATTGGAAGGACATCGACGAGTCCCTCGTGTCCGGGAATCCGGACGCGGACGTGCTCTACGGCCAGGACCTGTGCCACCAGGTTCCCGCGGTGGTCCGCGTGGTAAAGGCCGAGCGTTTCCGATGGATTTCGGAATAGGACATAAATACCCAGAGGCCGGATTCGCGCCAAGGTGATTTCTACGGAAGTTGTAGTAGAGAAATACAACCCTTGGAAGCAGGCCCTCGTCGCGGGGATCTTCTTCCTGCTCGTGGGGATACTCATCATCGCCCTCAAGAGCGAGGGTCTCAAGTGGGCCCTCATCATCGCCGGAGTCCTCATGTTGATCTCCGGAATCCTGACGATCGTCGAGGGGATGAAGTCCCATTTCACAGTCAGTATCGCGATGGGCGTCATCACAGCCGTACTCGGTCTGGCGATGATCATCCTGCCCAACCTGTTCTCCGACATCCTGATGATCCTCCTGGCCGTCGGTCTGATCATCGTCGGTGCGGTCTCCGCCCTCGACGCCGGTTCCGACTTCGCGGTCGCGGCGGGTTCCAGGGTGATCTCCATCCTCGTCGGGGCCATCATGGTCGTCCTCGGTATCATCGCTCTGCTGAACCTCAAGGACACCGCCGACATCGTCATGATCGTCATCGGGGCCCTCCTGGCCGTCGCCGGTATCATGAGGATCTACGGCGCGTACCAGCTCAAGAAGGTCTGCTGAAAAGGATCTTAAAACGTTTTTTGGAGGGGGATTCCCCCTCCGTTCTCACTTCTGGCCCGTGATCTTGATCACGTGGTAGCCGAACTCCGTCTGCACGAGCACGACGTCGTTGGTCTTGCCGTTGAAGCAGGCGTCCTCGAAGGGCTTGACCATCTGCCCCTTGGCGAACCAGCCCAGGTCCCCGCCCTTGGATTTGGACGGGCACTTGGAGAACCTCTTGGCCAGGGCGGCGAAGTCCTCGCCCTTCTCGATGCGGTCCATGATGCTCCTGGCGTCCTTCTCGTTGGGGACCAGGATGTGCGATGCGCGTACGGATTTGACCATGTGCGGGCGATGCGTTGGGTGGTAGATAAAGGTCAACGGGGGTTAACAACGTTAACTCCCTGCATCCTCCTTTTTATCCCATCAACGCGAGGGGGCACGCATGATATTCCTATTCTCGGGAACGGGGAACTCGTACGCCGTGGCGAAGCGGATCTCCGACGAATTCGGGAACGAGATGAAGCAGATGGCGTCGGCGGTGAGGTACAAGAGGTACTCATTCGACGCCAACGGGGAGGACGTGGGGTTCGTGTTCCCCACGTTCGTCCGCGGTCTGCCGTCGGTGGTGGAGGAGTTCGCGGCGAACGTGAACGTCCGCAACGCCGGGCGCGTGTTCTGCGTCTCCACCTGCTCGTCGGATTCCGGAGGGGCCTGCGACCAGCTGGTCGAGCTGCTGGGGTCCCGCCTGAAGGTGGATGCGATGTACGACGTCCTGATGCCGAGCAGCGCGGTGTTCGCCTCGGATCCCCCGACGGAGGAGGAGGCGGCGAGGATACTGGAGGGCTCGGATGCGGAGATCGAGGGCATCGTGGAGTCGTTGAGGAACCGCGAGGACGGGGATTTCCGCCGCCACAAGGGGAACGCGGACTGGAAGGGCATCCACGCCAAGTACGATCAGATCCGTTCGACGGAGCCGTTCGTTCTCACGGATGCGTGCATAGAATGCAGGATATGCGAGGAGATCTGCCCCACGGGGGCCATCAAGGTGTACCACCGCAAGCCGACGTGGGACGAGGAGACGTGCTCCCTGTGCATGAGCTGCGTCCAGCTGTGCCCGAAGAAGGCCATCGACTACGGCGAGGGGACGGCGTCCAGGGGGAGGTACAGGCACCCCCTGTTCTACGAGAGGTCCCTGGGGATCCCGTTCAGCCAGATGGGTGTCAGGTGACCTTCCGGTCGCTGTTCCGAACCATTTCCGAGGGTCGCAGGAGGCGTCGCACGCCTTCCGACCCTTTCCTCCATCATCCTTTTTATACAACTTCCATATTTGGACGTTTAAACGAACATAAACATGAATACAACTTTGTACATATTATTAAATACTGTACATGAATAGAATTTGATACGCAGACGGGCGCTAGGTACGGCACCTAGAGGCAGAGCACGGACGTCGATATCGGGCGCCCGTCCGCGTCAGGAATCGGTAGATGTCGTCTGAACTGAGGGATTCGAAGGAGGCCCGCAAAAGGACCAAGGGTCTCGTCGGTGCCGCGGGCATATTCGCGGCGGTCGCCGTCATCGTGCTGGCAGCGGTCCTGCTGGCCCCGATGATACACTCCGAGACCGGTGATCAGTCGTCGGACGAAGGGAAATATTACACAGTGGCCTACAACGTCGGGAATCCGCTTCCGGCGGAAGGATACAACGACAGCACCGTTGATTTCTCAAGATCGAGCATAGTCGTCCGCTACTACGGGACTCCCGTGGCGGAGTACAACCCTCAGTTCTGGGCTGGTTCCATAGTCGGAGAAGTCCTGAAGGTGAATGGGAACGATTCTAACAACGAATCTGTGCAGAACTGGTGCGGGATAACCGGATATCCTGATTCGAATCGGGATGGGGGAGTATCGCGGTTGAAGGTCTTCGCGGGGTGGAACGTCGGAGGGAATAC
>CAVDQR010000186.1:0-2765 GCA_963611065.1 Bacteroides ovatus | reverse complement strand
GTCCGGAGGACGGGGAATGAGTCGCAAGACGATCCGTACACAGAAGGCCGAAATCATCGGTGATAATGTTACCAAGATCATCGTCAACCGTCAGACCGGGAATCATGAGGGGCAGACCTGTACGGTCAAGAAAGAGGTCACGATCACATATGAGGATCCGGCACCTCGTTCGGCGGTCCATGAAATCGAGAACATAAAGAAGACTGCTTCCGCAGATCTGGCCACGGTCAATGCGAAGAGCATCTCAAATCCTGCGCCCGTATCATTCAAGGGGCGCAACCAACAGAAGATAAAGGCAAAGCGCGATGTGACGATATCATACGTCGAATCAGAAGAGAAGAGGCGATCGAACAGTTGTCTAATCGCCTCTTGTTAGCTCACTCCTTGGACATCGCGTCCCTGATGTGCTGGACGAAGAGGTTCCTGAATCCGCTGAACTCCCCTAGTCCCCTGATGACGCACTCGACGGAGTATCCCTTCGAGGACAGGAACGACTTGAGGGTGTCGTCGTCATCGCCGGCCATGTCGTTGGTGGCGTGGTCCCCGGCGACGATCATGAAGGGCATCAGGACCGCATCGCGGCATCCGCAGTGGTCCATGAGGCGGAGGGTGTCGGGGTATTCCGGATAGCCCTCCACGGTGGTGATGAACACGTTGGTGATCCCCGCGCCGAACAGCTTCATCTGAAGCTGGCAGTAGGCGGCGTTGGCGTAGTGGGGGGTGCCGTGACCCATCAGGACCAGGTCCTTCCCTCCGGCGAGCGGGAGCAGGCAGGAGCGGATGGCCTCGACGACGTTGTCGTAGTCCTCGTTTGTGGTGAGCAGGGGCTGACCCATCCTCAGATCGGAGATGTTGCCGATGTGCTCGGACACGATCCTGACGATGTCGTCGTACTCGATGCCGTTCATGATGTGGGTCGGCTGCACGATGACCTCATCGAATCCCTCGGAGGACAGCTTCTCCATCGCATCGGTGACGTAGTCGATGGCGACGCCGTCGCGCTCCTTCAGCTTCTTGATGATCATGCGGCTCGTGAAGGCGCGTCTGACCTCCCAGTCCGGGAACTCCTCTGCGATCTGATTCTCGATGGCATCGATGGTCTTCTCGCGGGTCTCGTTGTAGCTGGTCCCGAAGCTCGTGACCAATATCGCCTTCTTGCTCATAGTCGGATGAATCATCCAACTTACTAAAAACCCATACCATGGATGGGTATGGCATCTCTTGACCGGATGGATGGAAAAAGGAAGTAAGGTGGTTGGAGGCGCCCTTCCGGGCGCCGTTTGTGATCAGAGTATTCCCTTGGCCTTGGCGAGCTCGGCGTTGAGGACCGATCCTCCCGCTCCGCCCCTCAGGGTGTTGTGGGACATGGCGAAGGCCTTGTAGTATCCGTTGCTCTGTCTGAGCCTTCCGATGGTGACTGCCATCCCGCGTGCCCTCTCGGGCCTCCCGGCCATGGCGTCGAACACCGGCTGGGGGCGGTTCTCCTCGTGCCTCACGATGATGGGCTGCACGGGCGCGGAGGGCAGACCGAGGGTCTGGGGCTCCCCGCGGAATCCGGTCAGGCATGCCTCCAGCTCCTCGAGCGTGGGCTGCTTGTCGGTGTCCAGGACCAGCGACTCCAGGTGCCCGTCGACGACGGGGACCCTGGCGCAGTTGGCCATGACCTTGAACGGCGCGTAGTGGAAGTCGCCGTCCGAGTACGTCCCGAGCATCTTGGCGAGCTCGGTCTCCATCTTCTCCTCCTCGTGGCTGATGAACGGGACGACGTTCCCCACGGCGTCCAGGGAGGGGACTCCCGGGTAACCGGCGCCGGAGAGCGCCTGGTACGTGGAGACGAAGACCTGCTTCAGTCCGAAGGTCTGGTTGATCGCGTGCAGGGGGGCGGCGATCCCGGTGGAGGAGCAGTTGGCGTTGGTGACGATGTATCCCCCGCTCTCGCCGTAGCTGGGCTGGTCCTTCACGGCGTCGAACTGTCCCGGGTTGACCTCGGGGATGATGATGGGCACGTGGGCGTCCATCCTGTGGGAGCCGGCGTTGGTGAACACCGCGACCCCCGAATCCGCCAGCTGGGTCTCGGTGGGCCCGGCGAGGTCGGAGGGTATCCCGCTGAACGCGATCCTGCAGTTCTCGGAGATCTTCTTGATGTCCATGGTCTCGATCCTGCGGTCCATGGTCTCGTCGAGGTAGACGTGGTCCCTCACCTTGAGGACGTCCCCGAGCCTCTTCCCCTGGGAACGCTCGGATGCATACAATCCCTCGATCTCGAACCAGGGGTGGTCCTCCAGCATCTGGACGAATCTCTGACCGATCATCCCCGTCGCTCCGAGGACTGCAACGCTGATCTTGCTCATTGGAAGCACTTCCTATGGTGCGGTCAATCCCCCGCTTATATAATATTCATGCGCCCGCGACCGCTGGATGGGTATATGGTGCCAGGCGCTCGCGGGTCCGAAAAATCATATATAATCGCCTCGGCGTAATGCGAGGTTGATATGCCCGACACCGACGAGCTGAGAAGCCAGATAGAGGCGATCGACGAGGAGATCATCGACCTCATCGCGACGCGCATGGAGATCGCGGACGAGCTCGCGAAAGCCAAGAAGAGCTCCAAGCAGCGCTACTGGGACGAGGAGAAGGAGCGCGAGGTGAAGCAGCACTACCGCGAGCTCTGCGAGGAGGTCAGTCTCACCGAATACGAGGCGACCCAGATCGCCGAGGTCCTCCTGGCCATCTCCAAGGAGCGCCAGAAGCACATCTACGAGTGA
>CAVDQR010000185.1:0-2771 GCA_963611065.1 Bacteroides ovatus | reverse complement strand
GTGAGGACTCCCTTGTCCCCGTAGTACCCGATCAGGGGCATGGTGTTGTCCCTGTAGACCTTGAGCCTGTTCTTGACCGTCTCGTCCTTGTCGTCGTCCCTCTGGTACAGCTTGCCGCCGCACTTGTCGCAGACGCCCTCGGATTTCGGGGGGTTGCTGACGAGGTGGTAGACGGCGTTGCAGTCGGGGCAGGAGCGCCTCATGGTGAGCCTCTTCACGAGCTCCTCGTCGGGGACGTCCAGGTCCAGGGCGAGGTCCACGTCCACCTGCTTGGCGAGGGCGTCGGCCTGCTCCACGGTCCTGGGGAATCCGTCCAGGATGACGCCGCCCTTCGCGGCGGCGATCTTCTCCTTCATCAGGCCGATGATCAGGTCGTTGGGGACGAGCGCCCCCGAATCCATGTATCCCTTGGCCTTCTTCCCGAGCTCGGTGCCGTTCCTGACGGCCTCGCGGAGCATGTCCCCGGTGGACAGCCTGACGTATCCGAGCTTCTCGCTGAGCATCTCGCCCTGGGTCCCCTTCCCGGAGCCGGGGGGCCCCAGGAGAACGATTACGGACTTCATGTCCCGCTCGAAAGCGTCCTCATATATTAGTGTAGATACCGAGGGGATGGGTTCTCCGGCGGGAGTGTGCTTCATCAGGAAGGTGCCGCCGAGGGGCCCCAGTCCGATGCCGGTGCGCAGCACCCGGCATCATCCACGCCGTCGAAAGGGGTAAATCACTCCGCGGAGCGAGGATACGACGGTAGGACGGAGCAGTCTAACTAATGAAGATTATCCTGTCATAGTACATGCAGTGCAAAGTTTTAATTCATAATCGCTATGTAGGCCCCGTCCATGGATAACGTGGACGAAACGAAGATCCCGAGGGATCATCTCGCGGAGCCCGGGACGGAATCCGTCATCGGGGAGAAGCCTGCTGAAGAGTCGGCCGAAGAGTCCGCACCCACCGAGATCGCCTCGGAGAAATCCGGGAAGGACAATCTCGTGGATGCCGACACGGCATTGAACGCATTGGTCGGCGAGGTCGGGAGGTCCGTAGACCGTGTCGAATCGCGGTTGACGGCCAAGGGGCAGATGGCCGGCATCATGCTCGCTCTGGCCACGACCATACTGGCCATTTTGTCCGGATTAGGGATACACGGGGCCGCCCAGTATCTTGTGGTGATCATGGAGGCGTTCACGGTCTTCCTCGGAGTCGTAGTGATATTCCTAGTCTTGTCGTCATCTTCCGTATCAGGCGTGTTCGATGCGATATTCAAGTACAACAGCGGGAGTTACGATCTGATGATGGAATCGATTATTAATAGTGGGATGACACTCATGAACAATAACTCGAGGCGGAACTTCGCCGCCGCCGTCGTATTGCTGTTGCAATTGTTCACGGGCACGGCGGGGTTCGCAATACTGTTGGTGGGATCGATATGAAGCTGAAGGAGTTCCTCTCGCTGTTCAGGACCATGGAGGGCGGCGTTTCATCGCTGAACATCAAGAATCTGCGCGACGATGTGAAGGTTCATGTCTGTAGTAGCTCGAGTCTCGCTTCCTCTGATAAGGAGGAGTCTCGTTCTAACCGAGGGTGCCGTACGTTCTTCGATGAGTTTGATCGAGATCTGGGAGGTGTAGATTGTGGTACGCGGGCAGGCGACTGGGATGAAGCTGAAGGAGTTCGTCTCGCTGTTCAGGACCCCTGAAGGCGACGTGAGCGGGTGGAACATCAAGAACATCCGCGAAGATGTCAGGGTGAAGATACCGGACAATCTCTACCGTCCCGATGAGGAGTCCCGTTTCGAACGATCCCGTCGCCCCTCCCCCGATGTAACGGGCATGGCCACTCCATCGCCCCCACCCCAATCGTTTTTACCCTAATCGCGCATCGCGAGAGCATAGGAAAGGTGACCGAATGGATCCGAAGATCATAGAGCAGATAGAGGCCGTCGTAGGGAAGGACGGGTACTCCGTCGAGCCGGCGGTCCTGTACACGTACGGGTTCGACGCTTCCATATTCCACAGCACGCCCGAGATCGTCGTCCAGCCCCGCACCACGGAGCAGGTCTCCGAGGTCATGAAGATCGCATACGCCAACAGGATCCCCGTGGTCCCCCGCGGAGCGGGGACCGGATTGTGCGGATCGGCCGTCCCGGTCAAGGGCGGCATCGTGATGGCCATGCAGAGGATGAACAAGGTCAAGAGGATCAGCGTGGCCGACCTGTGGGTGGATGTGGAAGCGGGGATGGTCTACAACGACCTGAACGAGGAGCTCGCCAAGCACGGGTTCTTCTTCCCCCCGTCCCCCGGATCGGCCGAGGCGTGCCAGATCGGCGGGATGGTCGCGACCAACGCATCCGGCATGCGCGCCGTGAAGTACGGCGCCACCAGGGATTTCGTCCTGGGACTGACGTTCGTCAAGGCCGACGGGGAGATCGTCCGCGCCGGGACCAGGACCATCAAGGACGCCTCCGGATACCAGCTGGCCCGCCTGCTGTGCGGTTCCGAGGGTACCCTGGGGATCATCACCGAGGTGACGCTGAAGCTCACCACCAAGCCCAAGAAGACCGCGTCCTGTCTTTGTGCATTCAATACTGTTGAAGACGCCGGCAGGTGCATCTCGGCCATCATCGCCAAGCCCCTGATCCCGTCGTCCTGCGAGCTCATGGACAGCGTGAGCATCCAGGCGGTCAACAAGGCCCGCGGGAACCCGCTGCCCGATTGCGGTGCGCTGTGCATCGTCGAGGTCGACGGGGAGACCGACGAGGTCGTCGAGAGGGATAT
>CAVDQR010000184.1:0-2787 GCA_963611065.1 Bacteroides ovatus | reverse complement strand
AGGGCATGGACGTCAACTGCATGCTCCCCACCGGGGACAATGCCCGCGCGGCGAGGTTCATGGCCTCGGAAGCGGGGATAACGGATCTGAGGGCGGAATGCACCCCCGAGGACAAGGTCGACACGATCGAGGAGATCCAGGCCGGAGGCGGCAAGGTGTGCATGGTCGGGGACGGCGTGAACGACGCGCCGGCTCTGAAGAGGTCCTGGGTCGGCGTCGCCATGGGCGCCACCGGCACGGACATCGCGGCGGATGCATCCGATATGGTCCTCGTCAAGGACGGATTGGAGGCATTGCCCCATCTCGTCGGCATATCCCGCAAGATGATGTCCAAGGTGAAGGCGAACATCGCCTTCTCCCTCGGATGGAACTTCATCGCCGTCGCCCTGTCGATGATGGCGGTGCTCACCCCGGTGACCGGGGCCATAGTCCACAACCTCGGCTCGGTGGCCGTGGTCGTGAACTCGGCGCTCCTGCTGATATTCAGCCGGAAGTGATCGGTATCTCTTTCTAGAGGGGCCCTTCCCTCCGCGGGAGGGTCCCTTGCTCTTCTTGACGTACCCGTCGTCCACGAATATGGATTCGAACGTCTCGAGGTCGCCCTTCTCCTCGAACCTGGAGCGTACATACTCCTTCACCGACTCGTCCTCGCAGACCTTGGACAGCCATTTGTAGGACGGGAGTGCGGGGTTGCCCTCCATCGAGAAGTAGAGCTCGGCGGCCTTCATGTCGGAGCCGACGTCGTGCAACGCGTACACCAAGAGCTTGTTGTGGCGGGACTCGTCGTTCACCATCTCCTCGATGGCCGTGCGGCACTCCTCCACGCCCTTGCGGTAGTTCCTCTTGAGCCAGTCGATCTCCTTCTCGGAGCTCATGAGCCTCCCGGCCTCGATGATCTTCGAGGCGTCGAACCCGCAGTACTGCTGCAGATACTCGGCATCCTCGCCGTCGTACATGCGGACCAGGTTCTCCAGGTCGCCCCTGTTCAGGTAGACGGTGGCGAAAGCCTTCCTGACATCGGACCTGTTCTGGACCGGACGGAGCTCCTCCAATGCCTCTTCCGAACCGGCGACGGCGGCGTTGATCATGTTCTGGATCCAGTCCCCTCCGTCGGCCTGGAGCTTCTTCGCCCTGAGGTATTTCCCGAAGGCGGATTCCAGCTTGAGGTCGGATTCCATCGAGGCGATGAGACGGCCGTACTCCGGCATCCCGGCCTCCAAGGAGGCTTCGAGATCGTCGGATTCCAGGCATCCCTTGAGGAACGCGGCCTCCGGGAACATCTCGGACAGCTCGTCGAGACGGTATTTCGATGCCCTGTCCCCTTTCAGGGCCTTGACGAACACCCTGCGGACGGACTGCCTGAGCTCCTTGGTCTCCTCGTTCCTAGCTAGGAGTTCTTCAGCCTTCTGAGACCCTTTCTTCCTCTTGATGAACTTCAGACCGTCGACGATCTTCGCTTCGTTCTGAGGGAGGCATGATGCGAAGGTGTCGAGGACCGGATCCTCGCCCTCGACCTCCTCGAGGCGGATCCTGCAGTAGATGGCGTGGTTGGATCCCTTCGAATACTCGGAATCCAGGAACGACCTGTCGTAACCGTTGTCGAGGCCCCAGCACAGGTAATCGTACTCGACGAGGGCGTCGTCGGAGCATGATTGGGCGATGTTCTCACGGGTGGCGACGAACTCGGAGGACTCCATCTTGGAAAGCATCCTCACGGCGTTCTTCTCGCATCCGCCGCTCATGGCGACGGCCCCGTGGAGATACAGGATGAGAGCCAGGTCGGTCCTGCCGTTCTGCTCGCAATCGATCCCTTTGAAAAGGATCTTCTGGGGGTCGGACGGGATGGTGAGCTTGCCGATGGTCAGGGGCTCCTCGGATTCCTTCGGGACCTCGTCGCGGGGCTTGAAGTCGCGCTCCCTGCGGTCGTAGGGCTTCTTCTGGTACCCTCCGCGCCTGTCGTCGGACCTGCGGTCCTGACGCTTGTCGCCGTAGGGCTTCCTGTCCCTGCGGTCCCCTCTGGGTTTGTCGCCGTACGGCTTCCTCTCACGGTCGCCCTCGTAGGACCTCCTCTCTCCGGAACCGCGGTCGTCCCTCGGACGGTCCCCGTAGGGCTTCCTGTCGTACCTGCGGTCCCCTCTGGGCTTATCGCCGTAGGGCTTCCTGTCCCCATCGCCCCTGTACTCCCTGCGGGGCCTGTCGGACCCGCCGCGGGAGTCGTCCCTCTTCCCGTTGTACGGTCTCTTGCCGTCGCGGGAGCCGTATCCGGACCTTCCGTTGTTGCGATTCCCGTACGGCTTCTTTCCGTACCCTCCGCGGCTGTCGCCGCGGTATTCGCGCTTCGGTCTGTCTCCGGTTCCGGCGTGTTCTTCAGAGGGGGCCATGGGATATCTACGGACCGCCACACTGGACGCCTATTAAAATTAATGTGAAGGGTCGGGGCCGTCCGAAGGTCCTCCGGACCTCTGCGCCCTGCCTCCGATCGCCTCCCCGACGATGACGCCGATGGCGATGAGTCCCGCCCCGAGCCATTCCATGGGGGACATTGTTTCGTTGAGAAGGGCCATGGCGAAGATGACCGCCGACATCGGCTCGATGTAATCGCAGATTGCGACGGTCTGGGCAGGCAGGTGCTTGATGGCGGTGAAGTATGCGAGGCATCCCAGACCGGTGTTGACCAATCCGAGCACCAGGATCGGTACGATATCGTCCGTCGGGACGGAGTCCGGCAGCCTGCCGGAGGCCGTGACGAACACCGCAACGGTTAGGAACGCGAAGAGGATCTGGAGC
>CAVDQR010000183.1:0-2804 GCA_963611065.1 Bacteroides ovatus | reverse complement strand
GTCTTCGACACCTCGTCATAGCGCGAGAAACCCGCTTCCTCTTCGGTGCAGACCCTCGGACCCACCTTCAACATCAAACCGGATGAATCCGAGAGCAGGGACGACAGATGGAGTATCGCATACCCGTCCATCACATCGCAGGATTCCACCCTGGTCTCAGAAACCCCCTTCGGAGGGTCGTCGACCCATTGCATGTCCGTGAGGTAGTCGTACAGGGCTCCAGCCGATGAGGAGACTATCGAAGCGATCTCGTTGCCGTCCATATCGTACGGACGTCGGGTCCGAGTATATAGGCGAATCACAGAGGGTTACGATTTGGCATAGTTCTAACTTAGACCACGAACATGAGATAGAACGTTGGAAGGGGCCGGATGAACCGGCCCGGTTGAAAAGAAACTATCAGCTGTAGAAGCTGGCCCAGTTCGACTCCTCGATGTCCTTGTCGTCGAACTTCGGCACGTTCTCCGAGAACCCCTCCCAGTCCGCGGGCTCCCTGGAGAGCACGGCGAACGAGTTGTTCCCGGTATCGAACTTGATGGCATCGGGCGAGACCATGATCCTGACGTTGAAGAGCATGCTGAAGTTCATGTCCTTGTAGTCGCCCTCCGGATCCTCGACGCTCCTGTCCCTGCGGAGGCTGTTGATCCTGATGGTCTTCTCCCTGAACAGGCCCCTGGCCTTCTTGGTGACCCTGTCGAGGCTGTAACCGTCCCCCAGGTCCAGGGTCCAGAACTCCACGTCCTGTCCGCCCTCCTGGACATCGGTCTTGACCCATCCGGTGTAGTCGTCCTTGCTGGTACCGGCGTAGATGCGGTACTGAGTCTCCTTCGATATCATGGCGTCCCCTTCGACGGCACCCCATCGGACGGGATGTCTTTTAGATTTTCCTTGTCAGAGGCGGAGCATGTCCGCGCACACGTTAACTACAGGTTCGCATATCGTCCAGGACATGTTCGCAGACGCCTGCAGCAAGGCCTCCGAGTTCACAAGACCCCTGGCGGTCTCAATCAGGCATCAGGACGGCTCCGTCGAGACCACCATCGGCTCGTTCATCGTCATCAACCGCGAGGGATGGGTGCTGACCGCCGGCCACATGTACGATTCGTTCGTCAAATACCAGAGCGATCTGAAGAAGGCCGAGGAGATCAACGAGCTCAACAGCTCCAGGGCGTCCAAGCGCGGGGCCCCCAGCTCCGAGGTGAAGCTCGAACCCTCCCTGATCACCAACCATTCCTTCTGGTGGGGATGGGACGGCGTCCGCGTGAAGGACGTGTTCGTCAACAGGCAGCTCGACATCGCCGTGGGGAAGCTGGACCCGTTCAATCCCGATTGGGTGCGCGAATACCCCGTATTCAGGGATCCGTCGCATCTCCGTCCCGGGACCAGCGTCTGCCGCGGGGGCTTCGCGTTCACCAACCTGACCGCCACATGGAACGAAGCCAAGAAATCCTTCCAGATCCCCCAGCCCTCCCAGGATTCCCTCTTCTTCAACGAGGGGATGCACACCCGCACGGTCTGCATGGGCAAGTGCAAGGACGGGTCCCACGACATGCTCTACGTTGAGACCTCCACGCCCGGATTGAGGGGGCAGTCGGGAGGTCCGATCTTCGACACCAAGGGCAGGATATACGCCATGCAGGTGTCCACCCAGCACATGGACCTGGGATTCCATCCCACCACCCAGTTCGAGGGGAGGAGGGTCGTGGAGAACCAGTTCCTCAATGTGGGATTGGGGGTCCACGCCAGGATCCTGAGGGAAGTGCTCGACGAGCGCGGTATCCGCTACGACGCCGAGGGCGACGAGAGCGGCTTCAGGATAGTGGAATGACGGAAGAGCCCGTGTTCAGGGTCTCGACCGCTTACACGCTGTCGCAGTACCGCGACTACAACCGCACGGTCCAGAACATCCTGCACAAGAGGAAGATAAAGGACGCCGCCGCCTTCGCCACGTACGTCGCCGTAGGCGTCGTCCTCGCGGTCCTGTTCAAGAGCCTGTTCCCCATACCGGCGTTCGTAGCTCTCGCATCTTTCAACCTTTGGTGCTCCCTGAGGAATCTGGACAAAGCAGAGATGGCCCAGTACCAGCAGGAGCAGCTCACCGGGACCCTGACCTACGAGTTCTACGAGGACAGGATCGATGTCGAGACCCGCTACGGCAGGACCTCCAATCCATTGGACACGGTTCTCGTGGTGTTCCGCACCTCGCGCAACTTCATCATCATGTTCGGCAACGAGTGCGGGATCATCCTCCCCGAGGAGGACTGCTCCCTCGAACTGGAGGCCTTCATCCGCCACCTCCTCCCGGTGCGCGAGGTCTGAAATAATCGGTCATAAGGCAAACTTATTAACTATAATAATGATAGAATCTTCATGATGGCTAGACAGGCCGAAGCCGTTGCCGATGTGAGCAAGGCCCTCTCCGACCCCACCAGGGTCTCCATCCTCCACCTCCTGAGCGAGGAGGCCATGGACTCGTCGGGACTGGCGTGCGAACTCGGTATACACCAGACATCTGTGAACTACCACCTGTCGTTCCTGATGAGGGCCGGCCTGGTCTGCTGCGAGCGCGACGGGAGGAAGAACCGCTACAGCGTCCTGATCGACGGTTTCATCCTCCTGGAGGAGTACCTCGAGACGTTCATCGCCGATATCGCGGAGGAAGAGCTGTGACCAACGATTATCTACAAACGCCACTTCCACCCGGACCATGATGGGAATGTTCTGCCCCCGGTGCCATACGCTGGTCTCTCCGCTCGACCAGAGATGCAGGTCGTGCGGGAATTCCCTCGACAAGATGGTCGAGA
>CAVDQR010000182.1:0-2842 GCA_963611065.1 Bacteroides ovatus | reverse complement strand
TCTCCATATTCGACGCCATGCACGTCCGGAACCTGAACATCAGCGGTCTGGACGACACGTCTACGGTGGCTAAGTTCATGGTCATCGGCAGGGCGACCGCCGTCATGGGCGCCCCCAGCTACATAATCAAGGTCTTCCAGGAGAACCGCGACCTCCTCAAGGGGTACGGGAGGATACGGAAGATCCTCTACGGCGGGGAGATGTTCTCCAAGGGCCAGGTCGATTGGCTCCGCGAGGAGTTCGGCATAGAGGAGATCCAATCCATGCTGTACGGGGCCAACGAGACCGGGACCATGGGGTACTGCTGCAGGTGGTGCGGCAGGAACGAGTTCCACCTGAACTCCGAGATACAGGAGCTGGAGATCCTGAAGACCGACAGGGACGAACCGGTCGGTCCCGGGGAGTCCGGGAGATTGATCTTCACGGGATACCTGAGGGAGAACGGGAGGACCGAGAGGTACGAGATCGGGGATCTCGGGGAATGGATCGAGGGCCCGTGCCCGTGCGGCAGGAAGGAGCCGAGGTTCAGACTGCTCGGGAGGTACGGGGACGTCATGCGCATCGGCGGGACGTTCTTCAACTTCAGGAGGATCTCGAAGCTCTTCGACGACAACCTGGGGTACCGCGGCAACATGCAGATCCTGCTGGACCACGACGGTCTCGAGGACAGGATGACGGTGTGCATCGACGACGGCTCGATCTCGACGGAAGCTGCCGCCGAGATGCTGGTCGGCGAATACGATTCGTTCGCGAAGACCCTGCCGACCGGGCTGATGGGATTCGAGGTCCGCAACGTGGGGAGCGACGGATTCATCGTCAACAGGACCAGCCTGAAGGTCACCCCGGTGGTGGACCGCAGATGAGCCGCTCCCCCTACCTGGTCAACCGGGCCTTCAGGACCTTCGCGGCGTCGACCATACTGGCGGTGATGGCGACGACCCTCGGGTCCGTGGTCAACGGGATCATCGTGGGGAACATGATGGGGCACGAGGCGCTGTCCGCAGTGAACCTGGTGTCACCGTTGGTGCAGCTGTACAACGCCGTCACGGCACTGGTATGCGCCGGCGGCGCGGTGCTCTGCGCCGTGCTGGTCGGGAAGGGGGAGACAGGTCGCACCGGAGGGATCTTCGCCTCCGCCGTGGTCATGCTGGCGGTGCTGAGCGTCGTGTTCGCGCTCATCGGCATTGCGATGCCGGACGCCGTCGCGGGGGCGCTGTGCTCCAGCGAGGAGCTCCTGCCATTGGTGACGGATTACGCGAGGGTCTCGCTCATCGGCGCCGCGGCGTTCATGTTCCTCCCGGGATTGGCGATGTTCGTGAGGGTCGACGGCTCCCCGGGCACCGCCACCGTGGCGCTCGTCGTCGCCAACGTCCTGTCGGCGGTGCTGTGCATACTAGCGGTGCACGCAGGCCTGGGAATGGCCGGCGCATCCGCCGCCATGGTCGTCGGGTTCGCGATAGGTGCGGCGATCATAGCATCGCACTTCGTCAGGAACCGCAACACCACGCTGTTCCGTCCGGAGGCCGGGGGATCCAGATACGTGCCGCAGATGCTGCTGTTCGGAGCACCCGTGGCCCTGGCATCCCTGATGATGGTGGCCAAGATCCTCTGCATGAACAGTCTCACGCTGACATATCTCGGCGAGGCCGGGATGGCCACCATGTCCGTGGCGATGAACGTGATGATGCTGGGGACGATGGTGATCGGCGGGACATGCCAGACCATACAGCCCGTCGGAGGGACGCTCTACGGCTCCGGGGACATGGATGGGATATCGTATCTCACGAGGACCATGGCCAAGGTCCTGCTGGTGTCGCTGGGATTGCTCGCGGCTCTGGTGATCCTCGTCCCTGGACTGTTCTGCGCCCTGTTCGGGGTGACCGATCCGTCCCTCGTGGAATCCTCGACCCCCGCGCTGAGGGTTTTCGCCCCGAGCGTCATACTCTACGGCGTGAACTATGCGATAATGATCCTCTTCCAGGTCCTGGGGAACAGGAAGATCTCCATCGCGGTGTCGGTCCTTCAGCCCCTGATGGTGATGGGCATCGCCGTCTCGACCGTCGGATTCGATGCGGACATGATCTGGGCCTCGTTCCTCCTGGGCGAACTGGCGATGCTCGCGGTCACTTTCGTGATATCCCTGGAGATGCGCCGCAGGAACCCCGCGCTCCACGGTTTCCTCCTCGGCCGTATGCCCTCCGTCCCCACGGCGGTGCTGTCGGTGAGGGGGGACGGCAGCGACATCGGGGAGGCTCTGGATTCGATCTCGTCGTTCCTGGAATCGAACGGTGTGCCGAAGGATAGGGCGGACCGTGCGGTGCTGTGCTGCGAGGAGCTCTCGATGAACGTGTGCGAGCACGCTCTGAAAGGGGATCCCGACAGATACATGGACATCGTCGTCCGGGCGGGCGACGAAGCGTCCGTGACGGTGCGCGACGACGGGGCGCTGTTCAACCCCATGGCGTTCGACGGGAGCGGAAACGGTCTGCTGATCGCGAAGGGCATGTGCACTTCCATGGCGTATTCCCGCGCATTGGGCCAGAACAACGTCCGTTTCACCTTCTGAAACCTTTTCCTACGCTTCTAAAAAATAATCTTTATATATGAGTGCCACTTCCACGGTAATGCGCGATGCGTCGCATCGTGTGGTTACGGCTTCTGGCCGTTGAATCAAGCGTAACGATTCGGAATCGAATCGTGAAAAAACCGCGTCAAGCGAAGGTGTTATATACTTCCCTTGTGTGCGGGGATTTCGCGCTTACCGTCAAGCGGTAAGGATTCAGAATCGAATCACAATCATGCACCCGGACAGAGATCCTGTTTCGGGGAAGAGGTGCAGGAC
>CAVDQR010000181.1:1442-2920 GCA_963611065.1 Bacteroides ovatus | reverse complement strand
CCAGTATGCAGTCAGTATTACAGGATGGTCTTCATTAGTTAGAGCTGGTCGGAAATGAGTTGGAATCGACTTCAACGTGCAGAAAACGATACTTCGGAACGGCCCAGATAATCACGCATTTCAGACGGTCGGAAATGAACCCCGTCCGACACAATAGCCAGACGTTCCCGGATTCGATGTTCAGGGCCTGTTTCATTGAGGTTTTTGGCTCGGTTTCATTGAGGTTTTTGGCGCGCTCTTTCTGCGTCGGCCGAGTCTCCGACCGGGGCTCCGCCCCGTCGGAGCCTCAGCGCCGGGTCCTGGAGATCCAGCAGCGCCACGTCGCGCCTGTCGATGAAGAACCCCATCTTCTTGTGCAACAGGATGGACGCCGCATTATCGGGCTGGATGGAGCTGTGCACGACGGCCGCGCCCATCTCCCTCCCCTTGAGGACGCACTCCCTCAGAAGCCGGTACCCGATCTCGTTCCTGCGGAAGTACGGGTGCACGCCCATGTTCTCCACCCACAGGAGGTTGTCCACGTCATAGATGTGGTGCAGCATCTGCGCGAAGATGAACCCGATGATCTCGCCATCCTCTTCAGCCACGAAGCTCAGCCCGCTGTCCAGGTAGGTCTTGAAATGCCTGGGGGAGCTGGCCCCCAGGCCGTCCTTCCAGTCCTGGGGGAGGTCCTCCCACTTGTTCTCGAGGGTGGCGGCGAAGTACTCGCGTATCAGCGAGACCTCCAGCTCGCGGACCTTCTCGATGTCCTTGATGCGGACGTTGCGGAACTCCATCTCACATCTCCTCGGGAGCGCCCATGCCGAGACAGTCGAGCACGTCGGCCATGACCGTCTTGGCGCACTCCACCAGCGTGAGCCTCGCATCCCTGCGGTCCTTCCCCTGGAGGACCGATACGGAAGCGTAGAACTGGTTGAACGCCACGGCCACGTCGTGGCCGTACGCCGGGAGCAGGTGGACCTTCTTCCCGTCCCCGGCCTGCTTCAGCACCTCCTCGTACCTGGAGAGCGTCTTGATCAGCCTGATCTCGTACTCGTCGGTCAGGAGGTCCGGGTCGGACGTCCTCTCGAAGTCCCCGGCCTTCCTGAGCATGCTGCACGCCCTGGCGTGCACGTACTGGAGGTACGGACCGGAGTTGCCGTCGAAGTTGAGGGCCTCGCTCCACTTGAAGACGAACTGCTTCTCGGGCTGGACGCGGACGATGTTGTACCTTATCGCGCCGGTTCCCACGATGCGGGCGATCTCCCTCATCCTCTCCTCGGACATCTCTGCTTTCTTCGAATCGTCCTTGGCGGCCTCCATCCTGGCCTTCATCCTGGTCTTGATCTCCTCGTAGGCGTGGGCGACGGCCTCGTCGACCAGGTCGTCGAGGTAGACGACGACGCCCTTCCTAGTGGACATCTTCCCCTCGGGAAGCGAGACGAACGAATAGAACAGCGGCTCGGGCATCTTGTCGTAGCCCATGATCTCCAGTGCGG
>CAVDQR010000181.1:0-1432 GCA_963611065.1 Bacteroides ovatus | reverse complement strand
CGATACGGGCGATCTCCCTCATCCTCTCCTCGGACATCTTGCTCTCGCGTGTCTCCGAGCGGGTCTTGATCTCCTGGTATGCGTGCTCGACCGCCTCGTCGATCAGATCGTCGAGGTAGACGACCACTCCCTTCCTGGTCGACATCTTCCCTTCGGGAAGCGACACGAACGCGTAGAACAGCGGTTCGGGCTTCTTGTCGGATCCGAGGATCTCCAGCGCCGCGCAGAGCTGCTGGGAGCCGAGCTTCTGGTCCTCTCCCAGAACGTCGATGGCGCGGTCGGAGCGGGTGAACTTGTCGAGATGGTAGGCGAGGTCGCGGGTGGTGTACAGCGTGGTGCCGTCCGACCTGGTGAAGGTGAACTTGGTGTTCTTCCCCTGGATCCCGAAATCCTTGAGGTCGACGAAGCAGGCCCCGTCGTCCGTCTTCCCGGCGTATTCCGACTCGCAGAGCTTCGACACGACGTCGCGGGCGGACCCGTCCTCGATGAACCTGGACTCCCATGTGTAAGTGTCCAGCTCGACGTTGATCGCCCCGAGGGTTTCCTTCAGACCTCCGAGCATGGCCTCCGCCGTCTCCCTGACGGAATCGATGACCTCCTTGTCCCCGGCCTCGAACCTGCGGAGCATGTCCGAGATCTCCGCCTGGACCTCCGGGTCGGACTCCATGCGCTTGTTCGCCACACGGTATTTGGCGACGAGCCTGTGGTCGGTCTTGTCCCTCTCCTTCTCGTTCTCGGCGGCCTTGGCGTGCGCCTCGCGCTCCTCCTCGGCCTCCTCGTCGGTGACGTGGTTGACGCCCCAGGTCAGGATGACCACCTGTTTGCCGACGTCGTTGACGTAGTACTCGGTGGAGACCTCGTGGCCGCACTTCTTCAGGCATCTGGCGAGGGTGTCCCCGATGATGGGGTTCCTGGCCCTGCCCACGTGGATGGGCCCGGTGGGGTTGGTCGAGGTGTGCTCGACGATGACCCTCTCCCCGGACGACGGCATGGTGCCGTAGTCCTTCCCGCGGGAGAGGATGTCCTCGACAACCTCCTTCACCATCGGCTTGGCGTCGGCGGTGAAGTTGAGGTAGCCGTTCATGGCCGACACGGAGCTGACGAGCCCGGACGGCTGTATCTTCGCTGCCAGCTCCTCGGCGATGGCCGCGGGCGCCTTGCGGAGCGCCTTGGACATCGTGAAGCACGGCACGGAGAGATCGGAGCCCTCCAGGGCGGAGGGCTCGACGGTGAACTGCAGGTCCCCGGCGCCGAGCGCCTCCAGCGCTCCGGCCACCTCGGTGCGGACCTGCGACTCCAAATCGCTTATGAATGACATGATGAACCTCCTATCAGCTGGGCCTGTATCTGAGAAGAGCCGCGATGCCGCCGAAAGCCTTCAGGAGCATGTCGCCCTCCTCCGAGTCCCCGGATATGAGCTGCAGACGGGTGT
>CAVDQR010000180.1:0-2971 GCA_963611065.1 Bacteroides ovatus | reverse complement strand
AGGTCCGCACCGCATCAATCATCAGGATCGGGCATGAGAGATTCACGCTCAATCTGACGAAAGGGATGCTCGGGGACCTCCGCTTCATCGACGGACTCGGCACGGGGGAATCGAGATCGTCCATCATCGCGGAGGCCATAACATCGAGTCAAACGGAAGGCGCGACGACTCCGACGGATGTCGCTGAAGACATGCTGCTCTCCGGCCGGGAGCCGGATGGCCTCAGCGAGAGGATGATCGCCGACGATTACCGGGCGATGCTGAATGTGGACGGCAGCAGGCTCACCCCCGACCTCATCGGAACGGTCCACCGCACGGTGACCGAAGACACCCTGGACGATCCGCATTGGGAGGGCCGCTTCAGGAAGAGCGACGACATCGTCGTCGGGGACCCGTTGGGGGAGAGGGGCGATTGCTACATCCCTCCGTCCTGCGAGGACATCCCATGGATGATCGAGGACCTCTGCAGATTCGCGGACGACCCGGGATTCCACCCGGTCGTGAGGGCGGTCGTGGTCCACTTCATGATCGGCCACATCCATCCGTTCGTGGACGGCAACGGCAGAACGGCCCGCGTCATGTTCTACCGGTGCGCCCTAGCCGGAGGGCGCGACCTACGCCCGATACCGATATCCACGGTCATCGGGAGGACCAAAGGACGCTACCTCGAAGCGTACCGCATGTCGGAGTCGGACAACGACCTCACGTACTTCGTCAGATACCATCTGGACTGCATCAGACAGTCCACGGAAGAGTGACCGGTCAGATATCCATCCGCGATTTTACTGTTTTTTTACGGATGATATCCGTGATTTCACTGCTAAATCGCGGATGATATCCGCAGTTTTACTGCTTTTTCACGGATACTTATAAAGCCCCATACTTCATCTAGAGAATCATGGAGCGGAAGATCGACAGGGTCCTGGAGGACTGGTCCGAGAACAAAGATCACAAGGCCCTGGTCCTCCGCGGACCCCGCCAGGTGGGGAAATCGTACGCGATCAGGAAGCTCGGTGCGGAGAGGTACGACTCCGTCATAGAGATCAACTTCGAGGACCGCCCGGACTACAGGTCCATCTTCGAGGGCGACCTGTCCGCGGATGCGGTGTTCGAGAAGCTGAGCTTCACCTTCCCCGGGAAGGACATCGAAGGATGCCTCCTCTTCCTGGACGAGATCCAATGCTGCCCCGGCGCGTTCTCCGCCCTGAAACCGCTTGTCGAGGACGGGAGATGCGACATCGCGTGCTCCGGTTCGGTCCTGTCCGAGATCGTCGGGGACCGCAGGCTGACGCCCTTGGGATCCATACAGCCGGAATACATGGCGCCGATGGATTTCGAGGAGTTCCTGTGGGCGATGGGCTTCTCCCACGCCCAGACCGAGACGGTGCGCTCGCACATCTCGGAGATGAGACCGTTCGACAGCTTCGTCCTGAAGCAGCTCAACGACCTGTTCAAGAGGTACGTGGTGATCGGAGGGATGCCCGCCGCCGTATCCGCGTATGCCAGGACACGCATGTACAAGGACTCCTACGAGGAGCTGGAGGGCATAATGAGGCTCCTGTCGGACGACATCGGCAGGTACGTCAGGGATCCGACGGACCGGATCCGCATAGAGCAGTGCCTGGATTCCATCCCGCGCCAGCTGAGCCGCGAGAGGAACGCGTCCTTCCTGTACTCCGACGTCTCGATGGGCTCCGGCTACGGTCAGCGGGAGTTCGGACCGGCCATTAGCTGGCTGGAAGGTGCCGGGATCGTGGACCTGTGCCGCAACATCGAGGAGATCTCGGAGCCGTTCGAGGTCAAGACGAGCGGGAACACCTTCAAGATATACGTCAAGGACACGGGGGTGCTGGTGTACATGCTGGGCCCCGCGGTGGCGAAGGGCGTGATGGACGGGGAGTTCACGATAAACAACGGGGCGGTCATCGAGGATGCCGTCTCGGAGGCCCTGATCAGGAAGGGGTACAAGGTCCACTACTACAGCAGCCCGACCCGCAGGATGGAGTTGGACTTCGTGTTCAACTACAACGGGAAGCTGGCCGTCGTGGAGGTCAAATCCGGGAGGAAGAAGTCGGCCAAATCCCTGAACAAGGCGCTCGCCGAGGACAAGGCGATAGACGTCGCGATGAAAGTGTCCGATTCGAACATATCCGTCGACGAGAACGGCGTCCGCCACTACCCGCTGTTCGGCCCGAGCTTCTTCGAGGATTCCGAGGTGCTGGAACTCCCTCCGATGGACGGGATCGACGAGCTCAAGGATGCGCTGGACCGCGAACCGCGGTGAGTGATCAGAAAAAGAGGGGGAATCCCCCTCGTTTGCTCATCCCTTCGCGGGACTGTGCCCCATGTACTCGGGGCAGGGGTAGCGCAGGTCCCTGAGGAACGGCCCGGTCCACTGCTCGAGCTTGCCGGGGTTGAGGATGTTCTCGGGATCCATGGCGGCCTTGATCGCCTTGATGGACGATATCTCGGACTCGCGCTCCCTCATGAAGTTCGGGGCCTTGGAGAGTCCGACTCCGTGCTCGCCGGTGACTGTACCACCCAACTCTATGCACACGTCGAAGATCTCGTTGACCGCCTTCACTCCGCGGTCCCACTCGTCCTTGTCGGTGGGGTCGATGACCATCTTGGTGTGCAGGTTCCCGTCGGAGGCGTGGCCGTATGTGGCGATGGTCACGTTGTACTTCTCGGCGATCTCCTGGAAGGCCTTGACGGCCTTGGGGACCAGGGAAACGGGAACACCCATGTCGTCCGCCAGCGAGACCGACGAGCATCCCGGCTTGAGAGCCGAGAGCGAGGTCATGACGGACTTCCTGGCATCGGTCCACTTGGCGATGAGGTCCTTGTCCCTGGTGGGGGTGACGGCTATGGCTCCGATGCCGTTCGCCACCTCCTCGACGATCTTGATGTCCCTCTCGACGACCTCGTCGGTCTCCCCGTCCACCTCGACGATGCACAGCGCACCGCAGTC
>CAVDQR010000179.1:0-3036 GCA_963611065.1 Bacteroides ovatus | reverse complement strand
CGTCTCGTAACCGCAGGAGCGGACGATGTCCGCTATCCTGTGCTCCTCGGGGCCTTTCATCGACTTGCGGTGGATGTAGACGCCGTCGGTGCCCGTGGCCTGACAGGCGTCCTTCACCATGCGGGCGATGTCCTCGTCGTCCCTTCCCTCCAACTGATAGTTGGGGATCATGTGGCCGAAGGCCACTTTGTGGGAGAGACAGGCTTCGGTGAACCTGGGGGCGTAATGGCCTCCGCCGATGCCCACCAGGACCCTGTCGCCCTCGGAGGGTTGATTCTCCATTATGACGTCTGCGAGGAGTTCGGCCGAGGCTCTGTCGCCCCAATGGGATTCCTCGCTCCCGATCTCGATGTAGAATGTCGGTCTGTCCACATAGGGGCCGTGATGGGTGACCTCGAAGCATACCTGTATCCCAGGATCGCGGCATTTCTTCCGGATACGTCTGAGGGCGTCGGTCATGCACAGGGGATTCGATCTTACGAGCTTCCGTTCCTGCCCGCCGAATTCCGCTTCATGATAGTTGCCGATGGGATGGACGGTCAGGGCGGGGCGTCCGCTCTTCGCCGAATGCTTGGACATGACGACGATGCTGTCGACCCGGATGCCGAATTGTTCCGCTTCTTGATCGAGATGCTCGTGCCTTATGTGCATGTCCGGGATGCTCATCATGACATCGTCCCCGCAGCGGAGGTATTGGGCGTTGTCATCGGAACCGATGTCCTCCCACTCGCGCTTCTCGAGAAGGTACTCCCTCATGTTGACCGAAGGGAGATCGACCTCGCTGCATACGATGAGCCTCGACATGACCGGGGCGATTCGGATGGCGGTATTTCGTTCCTTCCCAGGGATCGGGAACGGGAACCGCGTTCGGAACATGTCGGGATGAAGCGGAGGGACGACATCGGGGGATCCCATCGGCTCCGTTCCGCCCTTCTAGCTCTTATCTTCTCGGTCTCACACTTAACAAATATCTTTCGTACCCCTCTCCTCCCCCACTTATATCCTCGCAAGGACACACCCCGTCCATGAACAGGCTCACCCTCGCCCAACGCACCCTGCTGTACCTCTACCGCTACCGCCACATACCGGACACCATCGAGTTCGGCGCCCCCCGCGAGATCACACAGGACGGCATCGCCGAATTCCTCGGGATCTCCCGCTCCCACGCATCCCTCGTCGTCAACAGATTGGAGGAGGACGGCAAGGTCTGCTCCGGACGCTCCCGCATCAACGGCACCGAGCAGATCCTCCGCAAGGTCTACTTCATCGCCCCTCCCGGCGTGGCCGAATGCGACAGGCTCCTGAACACCATGGACGCCGGATTGGAGGATATCAACAACGCCCTCCAACCCGTCAACATCAACTTCTGCAGCTCCGCCGCCTTCTGGTCCCTCCCGGCCGACGAGCGCAACGAGATCGGCTGCCTGATGGTATTGCGCATCCCCGTCCGCAGATGCGACGTGGACCCCGACAGGTACGCCATGGTCCCCTTCGACGGGAAGGGGAGATTGGCGATCAAGCAGGAGACCAAGAGATGGTACCTCCAACGCGCCGATACCGAGACCCTCCGGCAATGGCACAGCACCGCCGCCGACTGGTGCTCCGAGAGGGGCCGCGACCCCAAGGAGCGCCTCTATCATCTGTTCAGGTCCAACCGCAGACGGGAGGCGATCAAGCTCGCCTCATCCCAACGGTACATGCTCATGGACTTCCCGGACAAGGAGAGCAGGGACATCCTCGACCGCCTGGCCGAAGGCCAGGACGAGGATTGGATGCATCTCGTCACCGCGCGCATGAGCCTCCGTCTGGGAGAGATCGAGATCGCCAAGAAGGAGCTGGACTCCTTCCAGGGCGACGACGCCTGCGCCGAAGGCGCCATGGTGTCCGAGATACTCCTCGCCGAAGGGAAGGTCGCCCAGGCCCTCACCGTCGCGTTGGACTCCTACATCGGCGATACCGACACCGCGGCGGCACTGGGATTATGCATGGCGGCCAACGGCCGCTACGAGGAAGCGCTCACCTACCTGGACAGATGCCGCTGCGAGATGCAGAGAACGGGATGCTCGTTCAGGCTGGACGAAGTCCTCAGAACCAAAGCCGACGCGCTGAAGGCACTGGGAAGGATGAAGGAATCCAGGGACGCCCTGGAACTGGCGATGTGCTGGGGGAAGGACCCCCAGCGTTGCCGATCAGATGGTTTGATTCGACCTGAGGTGGTCGATGTCGGAGATGTACAGGTCGCGGATGTCCGTGATGCCCCACTTGAGCATCGCCAGCCTCTCGAACCCGAATCCCCATGCCAGCACGGGAACGTCCACACCGAACGGCGCGACGACCTCCGGCCTGAAGATGCCCGCTCCCCCGAGCTCCATCCACTTGCCGTTGAAGAAGACCTCCAGCTCCAGGGAGGGCTCGGTGTACGGGAAGTACGCCGGCCTGATCCTGATCTGGTCGAACCCCATCCTGGAGTAGAACTCGCGTATCATGGAGATGAGCATGTCGAAGTCGCCGTTCTCGTCGATGACGATGCCCTCGATCTGCGTGAACTCCGGAAGATGCGTGGCATCGATGGACTCGTTCCTGAAGATCCTCGAGATGGAGAACGCCTTCCTGGGCGCGTCCGGGTGCTCGGCGATGTACTTGATGCTGCTGACGGTGCTGTGCGTCCTCAGGAGGGCCATCTCGGCCTTCTCCCTCGACCACTCGCCGCCCCATCCGGTGGAGCCGGTGTCCCCTCCGTTCTCGTGGATGGCCTTGACCATGGCAACGAGAGCCTCGTCATCCACATGGATGGACGCGGGGTGCTCCAGATAGAACGTGTCCTGCAGGTCCCTCGCGGGGTGGTCCTGCGGGGTGAACAGAACATCGAGGTTCCAGAACGCCGGCTGCACGTATTCGGACTTCATCTCGGCGAATCCCATGTCGGTGAACAGCCTGCGGACCTGCGCCCCGAGCCTGGAGAGCATGTGCTTCTTCGCAGGGTAAACGGAAGGGGCGAAGGTCTGGATGTCGTACTTCCTGAACTCCGCGTCGCGC
>CAVDQR010000178.1:0-3054 GCA_963611065.1 Bacteroides ovatus | reverse complement strand
TCGCAACCCGTCTTCGCGGGCCGCGCATTCCCGTGTATATCGGGGAGGTATATAAAACTAGCAGGTGCCCATTTTTTCAAAATCACAAAAAAGAACGAAATCAGAGGAAATATCGAGATAATCGCCGAAAAACGTCTCATATCGACACGGAGAAAAACGGACCCGAACAATTCTTTCCGAACGTACGGACCCCGTTCTCCGAAGATCCTCATCCCGCGAATCCGGGCAGGTATCCCTCCGGCGGATCCAGTTCCACCAAACGGATCGCCTCATCCACCAGCGACTCACCATAGAGGCCCGTGACACCGAACAGACAGCAGTACGCTTCCATCGCGATCCGGACATCCTCTCTGACGTCCCCTTCCGACGGACAGGCGATCAGTCCGCCTATCAGCCCGTTCACGGCGCACATCCGCCTCTTGATCGCGTCGATGCCCAACAGGATACCCGTCTCCTCGCAGTACCTCTCCAAAAGGCCGCACTGCATGTCCGTCAGAGCATCCATCGTCTTGGACGAGGAGTATGCGACGGAGAGGATCCTCGCGACATTCGGACCCAACCGGGCCAGACGGAACTCCGCCGCCATAGGGTAGGCCACCTTCTTCACGAGGTCCCCGGCATCGATCCGGTCGGCGCGTCCGAGCATGAGGGCATAGTCGCGTATCACGATCTCGCACACTATGTCCTCCTTGTCCCTGAATATGTTGTAGATGCTCCCGATGTGGATCCCCGTCTCGGCGGATATGTCGGAGATCTTGGTCTCCTTGTATCCCTTCTCCATGAAGAGTCTGGTCGCGGTCGCGGTCACCCTGCTCAGAACCGATGCGCGCTGCTCCTCCCTCGTGACTGCCATTTCAATCGCCTCCACTAGTCTCTCAGACTCTAATAACCATGGCGTTCATTATCTTGAATTTATTCAAAATAATTTTATAACCCTCGGAGATGACGGCGCATGGCGGAAGAAACGTCGAGTCTGCGCAATCGCGGGACGATCATGGCCGGATTGAGCCTGGCAGTGCTGATAGCCTGTCTGGACTCCACCATCGTCAGCACGTGCGGACCAATCATTGTCAGCGACCTGGGAGGAGAGAGCATCTACTCCTGGATCCTGACGGCCTATCTGCTCTGCGAAACGATCATGATCCCCATAGCAGGGAAGATGTCGGACATATACGGGAGGAAACCCTTCCTCGCGATAGGTCTCGTGCTGTTCGCATGCGGGTCCCTGGGAGTCTCCATGTGCGGCGATATGGAGCAGTTCATCATCTGCCGCGCAGTCCAGGGATTCGGAGGAGGGATACTCATCCCCGTGGCGACCGCAGCCGTCGGGGACATCTACGACGTCAGGAACAGGGCCAAGATGCAGGGCATCCTCGGGGCCGTCTATGGAATCGGAAGTGGCATGGGTCCCCTCATGGGAGGATTAGTGACCGAGTACGCGACATGGCACTGGGCATTCTACATCAATATCCCCATAGCCTTCGTCTGCGGGTTCCTGGTCCTCAAATCATACCCGTCCGTCGAACCGGCCAAAGGCATCAGGGTGGATTACCCCGGAATAGCCGTACTGTCGCTGTTCCTCCTGGACATCCTCCTGCTCATGGAGTGGGGAGGGGACGAGGTCGAATGGTTCGGGATGGAATTCTACGCTATGCTGGCGATCGCGATGGTCCTGCTGGCGGCATTCGTGTTCCTCGAGAGGAGGGCATCGGAACCCATCCTGGCCCCTCATCTCCTGAAGAACAAGGTGGTCGTCCAAACCTCCGTATTCATGTTCGTGACCGGATTCGCGCTGATGGGTGCTAGCACGTACATCTCGTTCTTCGGGATTGATGTGCTGGGATTCACGGTCATGCAGGCCGGAGAATACGCCATGGCGATGGTCATCGGGATGATACTGACCTCCGTCGTGAGCGGGGCGACCGTCTATCGGACCGGATACAAGCCATGGCTCGTCATGGGACCGATATTGAGCTGCATCGGACTCGTGATGATGTCCACCATCTCAGTGGATACAGGGATTCCTTGGATCCTCGCCTCTTTGTTCGTCTTCGGGCTCGGACTCGGATGCGTGATATCGATCATCCTGACGGCGGTGCAGAACAGCGCGGAGGAGGATGAGATCGGGATGACGACATCGGCGGTGAACATGATCAGGAACATCGGATCCACGATGGGCACGGCCGTGTTCGCAGC
Organism: Bacteroides ovatus; assembly: GCA_963611065.1. Classification (GTDB taxonomy): domain Archaea; phylum Thermoplasmatota; class Thermoplasmata; order Methanomassiliicoccales; family Methanomethylophilaceae; genus Methanoprimaticola. The sequence goes on along the minus strand of CAVDQR010000178.1, from coordinate 858 downwards.
GATCATCAACAACGGCATCCTGAGCAGGATGACGGAACTGGTGCCCGGGACGATACCGCAGTGGCTCTTCGACATGCTCCCCCATGATACAGGAATAGTCACTGCGGCGAAGGCTGCCGAACTGGCGTTGTTCAAGGATGATCTGATAGCTACTTTCGTCGACAGCGTTGATGTGGCCTTCCTCTTCGCAGCGATTGTGATAGTGCTCCTGGTACCGATAGGAATCCTGTACAGAGGAAGCTACCGCTGAATGGATACGGCAAACGAGAAACGCCTTACGGATGCGACGGGAGCACTGATGTCGCATCCGGTCAATTACCCCATAACGTCCGACAGGATCGGAGACATCATTCGTTGCGAACAGTGGCGCAGAAGCGCTCCAGATCGCCGAGCATGGATTCATCGAAGAAACTGCCGCCTTCCATCATGGCGTCGAAGATAGGCTGATTGTACTGGTTCAATCCCTTGATCTTCATCACGGCTGATACGAAGGCCAATACCGTCTTGTCGACGAATCCCAGGCACTTCCTGTCGATCCAGCCGCGCACGTAGAACACCGGCACGGAGACCTTGTTGGAATCGGCCATACGGACCTTATCGAACCGGTCGGAAGAATCCAACCCGACGGCGCATACGGCCTTCAGGCGGGACTTGTCGATGCTACGAAGTCCGACTATGGTGGGCCCTCTGACCCAACCGAAGAAGACGATGGATCCGTCCTCGGGGATACGGTCCTCCACGGAGTAACAATCACACCCGACATGAGATGCGAACAGACGGGCGTATTTCTCGGAAGAACCGGACTTCGAGGAGAAGACTGCGACGATCATGGGACCACGGGATGATTGTGAAGAGCTG
>CAVDQR010000177.1:0-3062 GCA_963611065.1 Bacteroides ovatus | reverse complement strand
AACGAAGCCCATTATTTGGCTTGTCGTCCGCAGGGCATCGGTCCAGGACGCGGAAATGAACACGACCGAAGCGATTCGTGTTACGAAATCATCCGAACGTCGCTCATGCGTTATATACGGGTCAGCCGATATCCAGCGGATAATATGAACGACGGCCCGCTGACGGATTTCGAGCTATACTACACCAAGAACGGCTTGGTGCAGGTGTCAAATGACGTCAGAAGGCAGATCCTCCACGAGCTGGCGGACCGCAACCTGTCGCTCTCCGATCTGGCGAAGGTCATCAAGAAGGCCCAGTCCACCCTGTCCGTCCACCTCGACAAGATGGTCAGCGAGGGCCTCATCGTCGTTCACGACGATCCCGAGGACAGCAGGAGGAAGGTCTACTCCCTCGTATCCGTCATGCTCGCCTATTCCAAAGAGCCGTCGGACGACGCCATGACGCTGGCCATGAAGGTCCTGTCCGAAGTGGCGGACGATCCCGTGAAGACGCGCGACGCCCTCACCAGGTTCATATTCCTCGGATTCGACGGGCTCGGACTGTCGGTCGGACCGATGGCCTCCATCCTCGGATCCATACACGCCATGGCGCTGTCCGGCTCCCTGACCGGGAAGACCCTCGAGGACACCGTGGCCAACGCCCGCGATTACTACAAGAGGATGGGGTTCGGGGAGGCCAGCGTCTATTCGCTCAAGCCCCTGTCCATCATCATCAAGGACGACACGTCCTTCACCGAGGATTCCGCGAAGTCCCTGGGGCATTACGCCACGGGATTCTTCTCCAAGGTGCTCGAGGACGCCACCGGCAAGGAATATTCCGTGGTGTTCAGCGAGGTGTTCGGGACCGAGTGCAACTACTTCAGGTTCACACTCGAGCCGATCGCCAAGAAGGAATGAGGCTCAGCGTTCGGGTTCGAACGTCAGGAGGGCCCCGTTGCCGAGGGTCTCGCAGGATATCAGATTCATCCTCATCCCGCCCTCGCGCACCCAGCCGGGTCCGTCGCAGGGGGTGGGCGCGGTGCGTCCCCCGATCACGAGACCTCCCACGAACACGGTGTACCTGTCCACGAGTCCGGCCCCGAAGAACGACGCGATCGTCTCCCCTCCGCCTTCCACGAGGATGTTCTCCACGCCGACGTCCTCCGCGAGGATGTCGAGCAGCTTCTCCAGGTCGATCCTGTCGGTCCCGACGCGGATCGTCTCCTCGCAGTCCCATTCGCGGTCGCAGGATTCCAGGGTGACCATGACGGTCGGCGCCCTCTCGTCCAGCACCTTCGCCTCGTCGGGAGTCCTCCCGTGGGGGTCCAGGACGATCCTGATGGGGTTGGTGTCGTAGTCGAGGTCCTTGAGCGTCAGATGGGGGTCGTCGGCGATGACCGTCCCGACTCCCACGAGGATGGCGTCGTACTTGCGCCTGAGGCCCTTGGCGCGGGTCTTGTCCTCATCGGATGATATCGCGACCTGGGTCCTGTCGGCGCCGGCGATCTTCCCGTCGGCGGACATGGCGCAGTTGACGTGGACGAAGGGCCTCATCGCTGAACCCCCGGTGTCACGGTGAAACGGTAGACGTCGTTGATCCTCTCGACCCCGAACTTCACGTCGAGGAACGATTCCAATGTGTCCATCTGGCTCAGCAGGTGCCTGCTGATCCTCGACACGTAGAACGAGCTCTCCCCGCGGGCCATGGCCATGTACGGGAGGAGCTGGTCGGCGGTGTGCACGTCGATGGTGGCGCCGCTGGTCATCTCGCTCAGAAGGTCCTTGGCGGCGTCCCTCCCGCTCCTCTCGGGGGACATCCCCCTGGCGGAGAGGGCGTTGCTGCCGAGCATCCCGTTCTCGTACTCGGCCACGAGGACCAGTCCGGCCCCGCGGGAGTCGCCGTCGGTGTACTGCAGCGCGATGTCCACGTCGGCGACGGATTCGAAGGTCTGCTTGCAGCTCTTCATCATCGCCTCCGGGATCCAGTCCGCAAGGCGCTGGCAGAAGCAGATCCCCCTGATGCGCATGAGTTCGCCGAGGGAATCGAGGTTCAGCGGGCTGATGTCGCCGATGGGGTCCAGGGTCGCGATGACGCGTCCCCCGCCCTGGGGGTAGAAGCCGCGGTCGATGATCTTGGCGTCCGCGGCGATGCCCATCCTGCTCATCATGGGGAACAGGAGGGTAGAATAGGAATCGATGGGAGGGGCCCACATGACGTTGGTGCCTCCGCATATGTCCACCCTGAGCCTGCGCGTGTGCTTGCGCGCGGCGAGCAGCATGGCCTGCAGGACCAGGCTGATGCTCCCGGCGGAGCTGATGTTGACGTCGATGTCGTACGTCTGCTCCGTGCCGGGGTAGAACAGGAGGTCCCCGGAACCGGCGATGCAGCCTTCGACGGTGGACCCGGCCATTTCAGCTACGGCCTTCACGGCGGCCACGTGCTGCTTGGAGAGTCCGTTCGTCGGTCTGTTCTCCCTTATGCGGGTCAGGTGGACGGGGATGCCCGTGACGGTGGACATGGCCACCGATGTGCGGACCATCTGTCCTCCCCCTTCTCCGCGGGACCCGTCTATCTCGAGCATATCCATAGGGCGTGCCATGAGGATGCCGTTAATAAGAATTTGTAGCGTCCGCTGAACGGCGGAAAATGATGAGATGGTGCGATTGCCGGGAATCGAACCCGGGTCAGAGGCTTGGGAAGCCCCCGTCCTAACCGCTAGACTACAATCGCGCAACGTCGCCAATGACGTCATTCTATATAACTGGCTTGGGAAATCCGATTCCGGCTCCCGTTGCACTATAAATACCGCTTCGGGATATGGCGTTCCCGCGGGCTCGTGGTCTAGTGGTTATGACGTCGCCCTTACAAGGCGAAGGTCGCCGGTTCAATCCCGGCCGGGCCCACCACATAACGATCTTCAGCCGTGTTTTGGCTCTATGTTAGAATTATATACGGTGACGTTTTGCCCGTGTCCATTGGACTCATGGTCTAGTTGGTTATGACGTCGCCTTCACACGGCGGAGGTCGCCGGTTCGAATCCGGCTGGGTCCACCATTCAACTTCATCCAGATCACCCTAATGG
>CAVDQR010000176.1:0-3069 GCA_963611065.1 Bacteroides ovatus | reverse complement strand
CCGGAGGCAGCCAGTTCTTCATCAACACCGTCGACAACACCTACCTGGACAAGGAGGATCCCCGCACACCCTACGCGCACCCCGTGTTCGGAGAGGTTGTCGCGGGAATGGATGTCGTCGACAAGATCGGCAGGGTCGAGACCGACCGCAACGACAAACCCCTCCAGGACGTCAGGATCGTCAGCGCCGAAGTCCAGGAGTGATCCCCTTGAGCAGACATGTCATGGAATGCCTGGGGATGAGCAGGGTCACCATAGAGGACGGCAAGGTCACCGACGTGACCGAACCCGTCGTGAAGAGATGCCCCCTGTTCGAGAAGTACAGGGGGATCGAGACCCTCGATGAGGATTCGATCAGAGAGAACATCGAATACCGCATCAGAACGTTCGGGATGTGCACCGAGGACAGGGAGACCGCCATGAAGGACTTCCTGTCCTTCGGTGTATCGGAAACGCTGAGCACCGGCCTGAGGGACGGGGTGTTCGAAGCGGTGGTCCTGGCGGCCGACGGCTGCGGGACCGCCGTGATCACCGATCCGGATATCGTGCAGGGTCTCGGAGGAAGGATCTCCGGGATCAGGGAGACCGAACCTATCGAAACCGTCGTTGATGCCGTCGGGGCGGAGAACATGCTCGATCCCGAGACCGCCGCCATAGACATGGTCGCGGGCGCCGACAAGGCGTTCGCGATGGGATTCAGTAAGATCGCCGTGACCACCGCGTCCGTGAGGGACGCGGAGGAGATCCGCGCGAAGCACGGCCAGGACGCGGTAATCGCGCTGGTCCACACCACCGGCATATCCTACGAGGATGCGGAGAAGGCTTTCGACGAATGCGACATCATCACCGCATGCGCGTCCAAGCATCTCCGCGAGATCGCTCACCGGAGGGATGACATCCTCCAGGCGGGCAGGGCCGTCCCCGTGTACGGCGTGTCCGATGTGGGGAAGAAACTGATGGAGAGGCGTCTGGAGATCGCCGGCAAGAAGACGTGGGACCCCTCGCAGGGCGAGGATCCCCCGGAACCCCTCGTGTGATCAGTAGGTCTCGAGGGTCAGATGGGTCCCGGACCTCAGGTAGATCAGCGGGATCCTCTCCTTCCTCAGACGCCTGCGGAGCTCCTTGTCGTTGGTGAGCACGTAGGCGTTCTCCTTCTTCGCCAGCTCGACGACGGCGCTGTCGCCGGTGAGCTCGGTGGGGATGATCTCGTACTTCCTCGCAAGGGCCAATGCCGCACCCGCGAACTTGTGGTCCAGGTGCTTCAACTCCCCGACCAGCGGGCCGGGCACAACGATCCTCGCCTCGCCGAGCAGGTCCTGCAGGGCGAGGTCGAGGTTGATCCTGATCTCGAAAGGCATCAGTAAGGCGTTTGTGTCGAGGACGACCGTCTGCATGCGGGTCACTCGACGATACCGTATCCGATGAGCCTCCACTTGTTGGAGATGCGTCTGGAGATGGCGACCCTCTGCCCGGGCAGGATGCACACGGGGATCTTCAGGGCCACTTCGGCGGAACCGCTCCTGGCGCTCTTGACGACGCCCACGGTCGTAGCCGTCCCGACGCTCAGCATCAGGGGCTCGTTGCTCTTGATCTCGTCGACGGACAGCTCGGCGGAGGATCCGACCACGCGGTCCAGCAGGACGGTCTTCATCTCGAAGTCGTGGACGACCTTGGGGAGCTCCCCGGGACGCCCGATGACCCTGCCGGTCAGACCGTCGGATTTGGTGATGGCCGCATCCAGACCGGTCCCGATGGCGATGAGTCCTCCGGGGACGACCTTCTTGACGCTCTTCCCGCCCGCCTCCAGCGAGGTGACGGTGGCGCGGATGTTCTCGTAGACCACCTTTCCGGCGACCTCGGTCTTCCTTCCGGGAGCGATCTCGATCTCGTCCCCGATCTTGAGGGTCCCCTGCATGAGGCTCCCTCCGAGGACTCCGCCCTTCAGCTCCTCGGGCTTGGCGCCGGGGGAGTTGATGTCGAAGGAACGCGCGACGTGCATCAGCGGGGTCGCTTCCGGGTCCCTCTTGATCTTGGAGACGATGTGCTCCTCGATGGCCTCGATGAGCATGTCGATGTTGACGCCGCGGTTGGCCGAGATGGGGATGATCGGAGCGTTCTCCGCGATGGTCCCCTTGACGAACTCCTTGATCTGCTTGTAGTTCTCGACGGCCTGCTCCCTGGTGACGATATCGATCTTGTTCTGCACGATGATGATCTTGTCGATGCCTATGATCGACAGGGCCATCAGGTGCTCCTTCGTCTGGGGCTGGGGGCACTTCTCGTTGGCCGCGACCAGCAGCAGAGCGCCGTCCATGAGGGCGGCTCCCGACAGCATGGTGGCCATGAGGGTCTCGTGCCCGGGGGCGTCGACGAACGACACCGCCCTGAGGAACTCCGTGTCCGAACCGCAGTTGGGGCACTTCTTGTTGGTCCCGTAGGCGGCCGCGCCCTGGCACTGGGGGCACTTGTAGAAGGCGACATCCGCGTATCCGAGACGGATGGAGATGCCTCTCTTCAGTTCCTCCGAGTGACGGTCGGTCCACTCTCCGGAGAGAGCTTTCGTAAGGGTAGTCTTCCCGTGGTCGACGTGCCCGATCATCCCGATGTTGATCTCGGGCTGCTTCGGTACTTTCATCAGTTCTCCGCGGGAGCCTCGCCCTCGGGTGCGGGGTTGAGGATCTCCTCTATTGTCTTGGGCCCGTACTCGACGACCTTCATGTTGACCTGGACGATGGCGTCGGAGATCGCGTTTCCGCGGATGGCGACCCTCCTCCTCTCGCCGGGGTACTTCTCGTGGAACCCGAGGCTGTCGGACAGGAGGAGCTTGATCCTCTTGTTTCCGGGGAGGTCTCCCCTCATGGGGGTACCGTTGCGGTCGGAACCGCCAGTGATCTGCAGCTTGTACTCGGGAAGGCCCACGAAAACTCCGTCAACGACCTCTCCGATGCATACGCCAATCAGAGAGTTCGCGTGGTGACCGGTGACGGCGATGTTGTAGGACTTTCCTGTCTTGACATCGTTCACTATGACTTTGAAGTCTGCCATTTGAACACCTGTAGGGGTCGGCTAA
>CAVDQR010000175.1:0-3071 GCA_963611065.1 Bacteroides ovatus | reverse complement strand
TGCTGATGATCATGAACGCCAGGATCTTGACGATCAGCGCGATGATGGAGTTGATGTCCATCCCGCCGCCCGCATGGACCAGGTAGTTCGCCATCAGCGGGGTGATCATGGACAGGATGATGACCTGGCCGATGTCCTCCATGATGGTGATCAGGACGAGCATCTCGATGTGGTCCTTGTCCAGGCGGTTCTGAGACTTCAGGACGGCCATGACGACCGCCGTGCTCGAACCGGATATGATCGCTCCCAGGCAGATGCACTGGACGCTGTTGAATCCCATCAGGGACCCTCCGATCACTCCTCCCAGGACCATCAGCGGCAGCTGTATCACCGCGACCTCTATCGCGAACAGCCCCTGCTTCTTGATCTTCTTGAGATTGATCTCCAATCCTATGCAGAACATCAGCATGACCAATCCTATGTCGGACAGTATGCTGACGACCTGCTCGCTCTCCGCGGTGACCGTCCAGACGTTCGCTATGATGATCCCTGCGACGATGTATCCGATGAGCGGAGGCAGCTTGATGCGGTTGAACACTATGGAACAGACTGCAGCGAGCAGCGTGAAAAGTGCGAGGCTCGTCAGCAGTACCATCTCTTCCATGCATCCACCCTAATGGTCCAATGATTTCCATACTTATATCGGTATCGGAGAAAACCGTCGAAAACAGGTCATCTGGCACATGCCTTTCAGCCGACGGACATTATCCTCAGGTCCCCCTTCTTGGACCTTATCTCCTCGAGTATCGACACCATCGAATCCCAATCGTCGATCCCCGTCGCGAGCCTGAGGCGGTACTCCCTGCACCTGCGGCAGCCGGTCACGAACCTCGGGGCGATGCTGCGCATCTTCCTCACTCCGACGTCATTCCCCTTCTCCTCGAAGACCATCCGGGCCAGCTCTATGCACCAGTCGACCTGCTGGGAGACCGTCGGATAGGGGAGCATCGTGCCCTCCCTCAGAAGGCGGTCGGCCTGCGTCAGCAGCCACGGGTTGCCCACGCCGCCCCTGGCGACCATGACCGCGTCCGCTCCGGTGAGGTCCCTCGCACGGAGGGCGTCCTCGGCGGTGTAGATGTTCCCGGAGATGATCAGGGGCACGCCCATCTCCTTGCGGAGGCCTTCGACCAGGCCGTAGCGGGGCTCCCCGGCGTACCTGTCCTTGGCCGTGCGGGCATGGAGCGATATGGCATCCGCATCCGCGGCCTCGAGCTCGGAGATGACGTCGCGGAAGCTCAGGGACTCCAGATTGGCCCCCAGGCGTATCTTGGCGGTCACGGGGACGTCCACCCTCCTTTTGATGGAACGGACGATGTCCCCGCACCTCTTCGGATCGGACATCAGCACCGACCCCGACCCGCTGCGCATGACCTTCTCCACCGGGCAGCTCATGTTGACGTCTATGAAATCGATGTCCGGATTGATCCTCAGCGCCTCAGCGGCGGCATCCGCCAACGTCTCCGGGCTGCTCCCGAAGAGCTGGAGGCCGGTGAACGGGCATCTGCCGAACTCGAGGTACTCCGGCCTGCAGGAGGGGTTGTTGAGGACCGCGCTGTCGGAGGTCATCTCGGTCATCACCACGGACGCTCCGAACGGCTGCATGAACTCCCTGTAGCTCCTGAAAGTGTATCCCGACATGGGCCCGAGCACGACCGGCCCGGGGATCCGCAGGTCTCCGATCCTCCACATGATGCCGATGCATCGGCAGGACGATGATAATGCTCTCGGTCCGAAGACAACAGATGAGCCTGTTCTTTCAAAGGAGAACGGGCCGGGCGAGCAGAAAGCCGGTGCCCGTCGGGGGCCCTGTCGGGCGATCCGCGAGCGGAATCCTCCCGATGTTAAACACGCATTTCACGAACGAGCGCGTCAGATAACGGCAATATACTACAGGCTGCAATCTTATTCGCACCGGAGGTGCATACATGTACAAGCTGATGGTAGCGCTCATCGCCGTCTTGGTCGTTGTGGTGGTGATCCTCGGAACGGTCACCATGGTCTACGGCACGCGCATTAAAACAATGGATTCCATCGAGCAGATCCAATCCTATGATGACGGATTCGGCCTGTACTCGATGGAGGTGAAGTACGACTACAGCATCGACCGCATAATCGACAGCGGCATCACCGATGACCAGGGATTCGTGGACGCGGTCGTGAAGGAGTCGATCCCTTACCTTCCGGTGCACATCGAGGCACCGAAATTCGAATGCACGGCGTTCTCCATGACCATGGAGGACGGGGAGCATGTGATGGGCCGCAACTACGACTTCAAGCTCGACACCTCTGCGATGCTGGTGAGATGCAATCCCAAGGGAGGGTACTCCTCGGTGGCATTCGCCGCTCTGGACAACGCCGGTGTCGTCGAGCCGTCGTCGGTCAGATCCAAGCTGGCCTGCCTGACGGCGCCATTCATCTGCCTCGATGGAGTGAACGAGAAGGGCGTCTCCATCGCGGTGCTCACCCTCGACAGCAAGCCCACCCGCCAGGACACAGGGAAGCCCACCATAGCGACGTCCCTGGCGATCCGCCTGGTCCTCGACAGGGCCGATTCCACCCAGAAGGCGGTCGAACTGCTGGAGCAGTACGACATGTTCGCCACCAGCGGGAGGGACTACCACTTCTACATCACCGATTCCACCGGGGACGGGCGCGTCGTCGAGTTCGATTGCGACAGCCCGACCCGCGAGACGAAGGTCACGCCAACGGAGGCGGTGACGAACTTCTACATCATGTACGCGGACAAGGTCGAGCCGGACCATAAGAACGGGCAGTACGGCCATGGGAAGGAGCGTTACAACACCGTCATGGAGACCATCTACGCGACCCGCGGCACAGCCACGGTCGACGATGCCTGGGATGCCCTGGTGAACACGGCCCAGCCCAAGAAGCCCGACGATCCGACGAGCAACACCCAATGGTCCATCGTGTTCAGCAACACGGACAGGACCGCCACGGTATGCATCAGGATGCATTGGGACGACAAGTTCGTGTACGACTTGGAATCCGGCACCCTGAAGAAGCTGGAATCCTGAAAACCGATTATTTGTTCCGACCGCACAGGTCACGAA
>CAVDQR010000174.1:0-3077 GCA_963611065.1 Bacteroides ovatus | reverse complement strand
AAGGAGGGGGAATCGTTCAAACTCCCCCTGGCCTGCGAGAACTGCATGGTCGGCGCATCCGCCCTCAACATGACGCCCACCCCCGAGAAGGTCGCCACCGGCGACTTCCACGCCGGGATCGGGATGCACGATTCCAAGGAAGCGGCCGCCAAGATGATCGCCGACAGGCTCATCGTGCCGTTCGAGACGATCGGCGAGGTGGTCTGCCCTCTGAAGGAGGCCGACTTCGAGCCGGATGTGGTCACCATCGAGGACATCCCTGAGAGATGCTACTGGGTCGTCCCCCTCTCTACCGCCGAGAAGGGAGGCCGCGCCACGTTCTCCACATCGCCGTTCCAGTGCTGCTGCGAGGACATCGTCGCGGTACCCGTTGCGACCGGATTGCCCAACATATCTCTCGGATGCTTCGGATGCAGGAAGAAGACCGGGATGAAGGCCGATGAGATGGCCGTGGGTATCCCGTACGCCATGATCCCGGGCTTCGCGGACCGCCTGAAGAGGTACGCCGAGCTCGTCATGCCCAAGGCGAAGCGCGACTGAGACCCAGCGTGCTACGCCAAACCCTTTAATTATTACTAAACATGCTGTAATTCTGCAGGGTTTATGCATCCAGCCGAATCCATCGAACCTATTAAATAAAGGAGGACGGGCGGGCATCGGCCCCCCGGGGAAATCCCGCCCGCATCCAATCATGCATCCATACCGCTGGCTAAGGCCGAAATCGCCGTTCTTCCAATCCTTTTATATCAAGTGAGCGGGTTGTCCTGACCGCAAGGGGTAAGCGGTCCCGAGAGGGGCCGTCTATAGAACAAGGAGGTATGAAATGCCAAAATACGAGGACGTAGTCGACCTGTATGACGACTGCGGAAAGCGCATCGCAAAAGATGTTCCGCTCGAAGCCATCAGTCCGCTGCGCAACAACGCGATCAAGAAGATCGTGTCCCTGACCAAGAGGACGTGCGCCGTCAGCCTGGCCGGCATTGAGAAAGCTCTCAAGACCGGAAGCATGACCGGCGGAGGCGTCATCATCCAGGGAAAAGAGATCGACATCCCGCTCGTCGAGAATGCCGACAAACTCGCCAAGGCCATCGAGGACACCATCAGGGTCTACGACGACGACGGAACCGTTGTCAAAGTCAAGACCGGTGGAAAGAACCTTGTCGCCGTGGTCCCCGAGGTCAGGATGGAGGCCGGTGTCGAGTACACTACCGGATTCACCACCGTCGCTGCAGCCACCACCGAGGCCATCATCGACATGTTCGACATCCCCATGTACAAGGCAAACATGGTCAAGGCCGCCGTTTGGGGCAGATACCCCCAGACCATCACCTTCCAGGGCGCTAACGTCAAGTCCATCCTCGAGGTTCCCCAGAACAACGAGGGTGCCGGATTCGCCCTCAGGAACATCATGGCCAACCACGTCGTCGCTCTGGTCGACAGGAACGCCATGCAGGGAACCGCTCTCTCCGCTATCTACGAGCAGTGCGGATCCTTCGAGATGGGTGACCTCGTCGGCAACTTCGAGAGGGGCGGACTCCTGAGCCTGGCTTACCAGGGACTCAACGCCAACAACATGCTGTACACCCTCGTCAAGAAGAACGGAAAGACCGGAACCGTCGGAACCGTTATCGAGTCCCTCATGGACAGGGCCATCGAGGACGGAGTCATCCGCGTGAAGGAGACCCTCCCGTCCGGATACAAGGTGTACACCACCGACGACCTCCCCAAGTGGAACGCCTACGCTGCCACCGGAATGGTCGCCGCCATCATGGTCAACGTCGGAGCTGCCAGGGCCGCCCAGGGTGTCCCCGGTACCATCCTGTACTTCAACGACCTGCTCGAGCACGAGTCCGGACTCCCCGGTGTCGACTACGGTCGCGCGGAGGGTGTCGGAGTCGGTATGTCCTTCTTCTCGCACTCCATCTACGGTGGAGGCGGACCTGGACTGTTCCACGGAAACCACGTCGTCACCAGGCACGCCAAGGGAGTTCTCATCCCCGCCGTCACCGCCGGTAACTGTCTCGACGGTGGAACCCAGACCTTCTCTGCAGAGGCCACCTCCGGTCTGTTCAAAGAGGTCTTCGGAGACATCGAAGAGTTCAGGCAGCCCATGCAGTACGTCGCTGCTGAGGCCAAGAAAATCAAGAAGAAGATCTGAGGTGTCTCATGTCGAGTTCTTCAGCCCCCGCAGCGGATTACGCCGGAGTGCCTCTCCCCGAGGTGCAGATCGTCACCAACCGCCTTCTTAGCGCTGAGACGACGGAAAAGGTCCTGAACGCCCTCGATTCGATCGCCGGCATCAGGCAGATCAACATGACCGGAGAGAGCCTCCCGAAGACCGTCAACAGCGGTCCCGGCAAGGGGCTACCGAACAACCACACCGAACGCAGGGTCATCCGCGTCGGTGAGCATGAGGTCGAACTCCGCTACCTCGTCGGAGGGTTCTACATAGAGCTCGAGGTCGAGGACGAATCGGAGCTCGACGCTAAGCTGGAGGAGATCAAGGCCGCGTGCAACGGCACGATAGAGCACGGATACACCCTCCAGGTTGGAAGATACTCGAAATACAGACCAACTCTACATGATTACAGGAGTGCATAAAATGGCATACAAGAGGCAGTTCTATCCGGGTACCACCACACCTGCCAAGAACAGGCGCAGATACATGGACCCGAAGGTCAAACTGAAGAAACTGCGCGACGTCTCCATGGACGACGTCGTGAGGATCATGGGACACAGGAACCCCGGAGAGGAGTACAAGTCCATCCACCCCCCCATAGAGGAGGGCAAGGAGCCCAACTGTCCCATCAGGAAACTGGTCGTCCCCATCGAGGGAGCCAAGCACGGAGACCGTGTCAGGTACATCCAGTTCACCGACTCCGTCTACTTCGCACCCATCTCCCCCTACCAGAGGGCATGGATGTACCTGTCCAGGTACAGGGGAATCGACACCGGTACCCTGTCCGGAAGGCAGATCATCGAGGTCCGCGAGAGGAACCTCGAGCAGATGGCGAAAGAGTTCATCGACAACGAGACCTTCGACCCCGCCCTCACCGGTATCAGGGGAGCCACCGTTC
>CAVDQR010000173.1:0-3129 GCA_963611065.1 Bacteroides ovatus | reverse complement strand
CCGCCGGGATAATCAAGGCCCTGGAGGTCGCAGGCGACCTCGGTCTGAAACGCGATGCATGCATCCACTTCGTCCAGGACGGAGAGGAGATCCACATCAGCTGAGCTGTGCCACAGCTCTCTTAACATCCGTCCAGCGTACGTTAGGCTGGACGGAAACCTTTTCTACCCTTTTGGCTCTTGACTGAGCATGGCAATTGATGTAGATGCTCCCGGTGACGCGCAGCTCGAGATCGTGCGCGGTCTGAGAGGCGTCGTCCACGCGTTCTATCTGGACAGGGACATCCTCGAACAGGTCAGGAATGAGGAGGCCAAGGTCCGCGCCATGGGCAACATCGCGGTGGACAACATCGGCTTCACGGAGGCCCTGAAGAGGGAGAACGTCATCTGCATCGTCAAGGATCCGAGGTTCAGGCCCCCGCCCGAGCCCACCGTACTCCTGGAATCGGGAGACGGGGAGATCATCGGAGAGGAGGTGTTCCCTTTCACCGCGCACAAGTACGCGGACAAACAGGACGTCGTCTGGCTCTCCGACGGATTCGTCATGTTCCCCTCGGTCAAGGCCAACGGCGGCGAGACTTTCACCATGCCTCCCGTGTCCTTCCCCGAGCTCAACCCCTCCAACGGATGCAAGGATGTCATCTCGTGCAGCCCCGCGCCGACCTGCGACCTCATGATAAGGAAGCACTACGGCCTCGAGGACAACCCCAAGCTGGCCTCCGTGCTCGTGGCGTTCAACAGGCTCCAGCCCGGAGAGAGCGCCCCCGACCTCGATCCCCAGATCGCCAAGGTCAAGGAGAGGGAGGAGAGGGTCGAGAAGATCGTCAAGTGATCCTCCCGATTAAAAGGCGGGCAGAGGCCCGCGTTTACCCTTCTCAGGATTTCCCGTCCTTCAGACGGATGTATGTCAGGATGAGTTCGGTCGCGCCATCCACGCCGATGGGTCCGGAGTTCACCGACAGATGGTAATTCGACACGGACCCCCAGGTCATGCCGGTGTACCTCATGTAATACTCCGCCCTGCCCTTGTCCTTCTCGGTGATGCGGTCGTAGGCCTCCTTCTCGGAGATCCCGTTGCGGGCGGCCGACCTCTTGATCCTGTCGGGGACGGGAGCGGTCACGAACACGTTGACCACGTCCTTCCTCTCGCGCAGGACATAGTCCGCGCACCTGCCGACGAACACGCACGGCCCTTCGGACGCCAGGTCCTTTATGGCCGCCGCCTGCTGCTGGAAGATCGGGTTCGGGGACGGGATGCCGCCGAAGTACAGCTTGCTCCCGGTCCTGCTGGTCTCCTCGATCTTGCCGATGTTCTCCACCGTCGTCCCGCACTTCTCCGCGGTCTTCTCGACGATCTCCTGGTCGTAGCACGGGACACCGAGCTTCTCTGCGAGCATACGGCCGATCTCGCGGCCCCCGCTCCCGTTCTGTCTTCCGATTGTGACTATTGTCATGCTCCGATCTCCTCGTTGGATGCTTCCTTCAGCATGCGGATGTGCTTCCTCTTCATGATGCACCTGGCGGCGGGCTGGGCGACGAGCATCTCCACCCAGAACGCGACGCAGAAGTTCACGGGCCAGCAGGAGGGCCAGGCGTAGACGACATCCATGGACAGGTTGCCTGCGAGGATGTGCCCGATCGTGGGGCCGATCAGCGTCATGGAGGCGGACATCATCAGTACGCAGGCTATGATGTTGAACACGATCTTCGTGTAGAAGCTGTCCGTGGGTTCCGTGTATTTCTTGACGAACGCGTCGGCTATCCTTCCGACGATCAGCGTCATCAGAAGCATCACGGCGATCCATACGAATGGCAGGCTGATGAGCCCGTTCACGAAGAGGTCGAGGCTGACCTCCCCCGCGTTCTTGAAAACATTGAATTCGCACATGATCAGACTGGTGATCGCGGCGATGACGCTCCCGTACAGGAGTCCCTCCTTATCGCTCCATGGCAGTCTCAGTTCTTCCATTGGTTCCACTCCGAACCGGGACGCCCGTTTCCGACCGCTGAAGGGTCTGCCGTGGTACACACGTCCTCGTATTGTGACCGGATGGTCGGAAGCAGTCCATTCGGAGGTTGGATAAAAGCCCTGCCGAACACGGGAATCCGATACGCGAGCTATGGTGAGCGCGTTCCAGTGCTATGAAGTTCGAAATCAGACAAAAGGAAAGGGTTTGGGGAAATGGTTTGTGATGAAGGCGAGCGCTCATCCGCCTCCGGAAGGCATGAACTCGGTGATGTCCACCTCCTCCTTCTCCTTCCTGAGTTTCTCGAGGGCGTCGCGGCCCCCGTCGTAGACCTTGCGCTCTTTGAAGGATACCTCGATGTACTCCGACGGGTCGGCGGGGGTCAGCAGCGTCGCATCGTAGTAGAGGTCCGTGAAGTCCAGTCTTACCCAGGTCTTCCCGTCCCTCTCGCGGATGTCCGTCACCTTCCCGACCGTCGAGGTCGGCAGGTACTTCTCCAGGTCTCCTACCTTCATCTGGGATCAGCCCTTGATGACAGCGCTGCGCTCGCCGGCAGGCTGGAACTCCCTGAGGGCCCCGCGTCCGATCTCCTTCGTGACGTTGGCGAAGTCGAAGACGAGGGACGGGTCAGCGAATGCCACCCTGACGAACGGGTTGCAGGTGAAGGCGTCTCCGCGAGCGACGTGGGCGGCCTTGGGGATACCGGTGTATCCGGAAAGGTGTCCGACGTTCATGGCGTAGTTGGGGTAGTTGGGTCCACGGACCTCCATGGGGAGACCCTCATCGGACCTGTACGCGAACGAGTTGGCGGAACCGCACTGGTCCTGCAGGTCGAATCCGTAGAATCCGAGCCTTCCGGTCCTCTCCTTGTGCTGGAGCATGGACAGGTACCAGCAGTTCAGACCGACGTCGGCGACACCGGTAGCCATGGCACCGGCGATACCGGTGGACGCAGCTGCGACGGTGGCCCTCTGGGATCCACCGAAGTGGGTCTCCATGACGGCGGGGTACTTCTCGTACATCTCGAGAGCGTAGGTGTTCACGTCGTCGGCCAGTTTCATGACCTCGTCCATGTTGCTGGGGTCGAGCTTGCAGAAGCCGCCGTACTTGGATTTGATCTGGTCGATGGCGTAGTAGACGTAGTCCTCGAGGATGTTGTCGGT
>CAVDQR010000172.1:2729-3129 GCA_963611065.1 Bacteroides ovatus | reverse complement strand
CTACTACCATGACCTCCCGCGAGGAGGATGTCACCATATCCATAATGGCGAAGGACAAGGAAGAACTGAGTGACGCTCAGAAGGAGAAGGCCGGCGAGAACAAGGTCATCGAGCTCAGCGCGAAGTCCGCAACGGAGGACATCCACGAGCTCGGAGGCACGGCGAAGGTCATGATCGACATGACCGGCATGGACTTCAAGAGCCCCGCGGTCTACTGGCTGAAGGGCGACGGAACCTCCGAGAAGGTCCACGCCGAGTTCGGCGAAGGATACGCGTCGGTCGAGTTGAGTCACTTCTCGCTGTACTACATAGCGGAGACCGCTTCGTCGACCACGTTCATCATCATACCTGACACGTCCGATGACGACTTCCCTGGATACGTCCCGACGCCCTCGTCGGA
>CAVDQR010000172.1:0-2719 GCA_963611065.1 Bacteroides ovatus | reverse complement strand
CACGACCCACTTCTCCGTCTACATGATCTCCGCGATCGAGGAGATCGTTCCGGACGATCACAAGTCGCCCACGTTCATCGTCATACCCGACACGTCGCAGGACGACTTCCCCGGATACGTCCCGACGCCCTCGTCGGATTCGACGGATTCCGGATCCGGGGACACCGCGAAGATCGCGGTCCTCCTCGGAGCCATCGTCGTGCTCCTCGTGGCCATGGTCGCCCTGACCAACAAGAGCAGATGAACCATCAGGAGGGGCATCCGCCCCTCCCGAAACCCTTTAAACGCGGTCCGCAGTCGCAGTCCCGATGAAGGACGAGTACGCGGGCTATTCCCTTGTCATAGGAAGATTCCAACCGCTCCATCTGGGGCACATGGAGGTCCTCTCCAAATGCGCATCCGAGTCGGACCATCTCATCGTCGGGATAGGAAGCGCCCAGTACTCCCACCATCCGTCCAACCCGTTCACCGCCGGCGAACGCTATCTGATGATAGACCGCGCCCTCACCGAGGCGGGCATCCGCAACTACAGCATCGTCCCCGTCGAGGACCTCAACCGCTATTCCGTGTGGGTCTCCCACGTGGAATCCATGTGCCCCCCGTTCAGGAGGGTGTACACCAACAACCCCATGACCCGCAGGCTCTTCGAGGAGGCCGGTTACGAGGTCAGGCGCTCCCACATCTACAACAGGGAGTACTACTCGGGGACGGAGATCCGCCGCAGGATGGTCAACGGCGAGGATTGGAGGGACCTGGTCCCGGATGCCACGGCCCGCGTCATCGACGCGATCGACGGGGTCGGGAGGGTGAAGTCCTGCTTCGAGGGTGTCTCCGATGCCCCTCTGCGAGGCCGAACGTCTCGCGGGGATGCTCCTGGACAGGGGCATGACCCTCGCGTGCGCCGAATCCTGCACCGGAGGGATGATAGGATCCGCTCTCACCGATTTAGCGGGAGCCTCCGGGTTCTTCCTGGGGAGCGCCGTCACCTACAGCAACGACGCCAAGGAGAGGATCCTGGGGGTGTCGCACGACACCCTGTTGGAACACGGCGCCGTGAGTCCGGAAACGGCGGGCGAGATGGTCCGCGGGGCGATGCGCGTCTACGGTTCCGACGCCGCGATAGCGGTGACGGGGATAGCGGGACCCGGCGGAGCGACGGAGACCAAGCCCGTAGGGCTGGTCTACATCGCGGTGGCCGACGGCCCCCGCGTGGTGGTATCCAAGAATCAATTCGAGGGCGGGAGGGCCGAGGTCCGCGAAGCGACCGTCAGAACGGCCCTGACGCTCATGGCCGAGCTTCTGGAGGGGAGATTGTGAGCAGGTTCGAGAGGCAGATGCCCGTAGTGGGCGAGGAGGGACAGCAGAGGATCGTCGGGGCCCGCGTGGGCATAGCCGGATGCGGAGGCATCGGCGTGCACGCGCTCACCTCCATGGTGGAAGCCGGGGTGATGGATTTCGTCCTGTGCGACCCCGCGGTGCCGGAGATCCCGGACATCAACCGCCAGTTCATCTACGCCCCCGGCGACATGCGCCCGAAATCCGTCATATCGGCGGAGTGGGCGCTCGCTCTCAACTATTCGGCCATGGCCGAGGCCCATTCCGAGCCCGTTTCCGAAGAGACGGTCAATATGTTCGCCGGATGCTCGGTCGTCCTGGAATGCACCGACTCCCCCGAGGCGGGGAAGGTAATGGCGAAATGGTGCTCGGATAACGGTGTCCCCCTGATCAGGGCGACCACCGACGGAACGAAGATCAGAATCTCCATATCCGTCCCCGGATACGATTACGACGCATCCGAACCCGTCCCGAACGCCCCGAAGATCGGAGCCGTCGACGAGACAGCCGCAGGCATCGCTTCATACGAAGCGCTCCGCATCATCGCCGATCCGTCTTCCGCGGGCCGGCATGTCGTCTCCATCGACCTGTCCTCCCTCCGAGGACGACCGGTCGTCCCAGCGGATGTATATACCCGCATTCAATCGCGCACGCATGCAGAAGATCATGACCGGGAAGGTCAAAGAGGTCTACGAGGTCGACGCGGACACCCTGGAGTTCGCCTACACCGACAACATCTCCGTTTTCGACAAGATCATCCCCTCCAAGGTCCCCCACAAGGGGGAGACCCTGTGCAGGACCGCCAAGTACTGGTTCAACCTGATGAACCAGGAGGGCATCCACAACGACTACCTCAGCGAGCCGTCCAAGGACAGGATGAGGGTCAAGAGGGTCAGGGTCATCCGCGACTACAGCCAGCTGAACGGTCAGACCGTGAACTACCTGATCCCCCTGGAGGTCATCTGCAGGTACTACGTCGCAGGCTCCCTCCTGGACAGGGTCAAGGCCGGGAAGATCACCGCCGAGCAGCTCGGATTCCCCGCTGGATACCAGGTCAAGTACGGCGACAAGCTCCCGAAGCCCTTCATCGAGTGCACCACGAAGCTGGAGGCCCACGACGAGAACCTCACCGACGCCCAGGCCAAGGAGATGGCCGGGCTGTCCGAGGAGGAGTTCAAGGAGATGGAGGACGCCGTCCTCCGCATCGACGAGCTCATCGCCCGCGAGGCGGGCAAGCGCGGACTGATCCACGTGGACGGGAAGAAGGAGTTCGGCTACGACAAGGACAGGAAGCTCATGGTCGTCGACACCTTCGGAACGTTGGATGAAGACCGCTGGTGGGACGCCGACGAGTACGCCAAGGGCAACATCGTCGAGCTCTCCA